>CAYRIF010000073.1:0-4624 GCA_964424205.1 uncultured Roseivirgaceae bacterium
ATGTCTTATATGGTAAGAGATTCAAGCGCTGATGTTTTTAAATATTAAGGACTATAAGGCCAATAAGCGTGGTTATTCCTTTTTTTCGATAAGCGATTTTTCATAATTCCCCAAAAATACTTCAATTCGTTCTGCACTAATTTTCTTGGCAATTATTTTCTTCTTTTCATCTAAAATGTAAATAGTTGGCGTGGTATCAGCGTCATAGAGCAATCTATAAAGGGTAGAATAGGTTCTTGGCCCGTTGACATTTACCCATTGCTGCATGCCCATTTCATCAATATAATTTTCCATCTTCACCAAGGAAGTATCAGCAGATATGGCATATATATTCACATCAAAGACAGTACTATCACTAAAATTTTTGAGCAAAGGTGTTTCTTTTTTGCAATGCCCACAATCTGGATCATAAATATAAATCACCGTATATTTATTTTTAATGTCGTAAAGCGACTGCGGTTTACCCGCTAAATCCTGAATAATTAGATTTGGTGCTATCATCCCAATCAAACTATTCCTCAGTTGCCCCGCCCGTTCTTTCAAATTTTCTTTAAGCTTGTCATTTGCCCAATAATCCATCTCCCCTGTTTCAAAATACTTGTCATACAAATGCACAAACACCCTGTCTAATCCCATGATTTTTGGATACTGATATTTTATCACCAAATTCCAAACCATGTATTTATAAGTTTCATCGTTAGGCTTAGCTGCAGCAATTAGGTAATCGACTGCCCCAATCAAGGTATCGGAATCCTGGATAAATAATCGATCCAGATAATCACCTATTTTCTTACTATAGATTGGCTGCGGTTGCCGTAACAGTGCATCATCTGCCAAATCAAAATTATCCCAATAATGCTTTTTGAAATACCGAAATGCAAAGGTAGAATCCACAACACCATTAGCTAATACCGGCGCCTTAGGCACTGCTATCTCTCTATCCGAAAGAAGAATTTTAGAAAATAACGACTTGGGATTTTCTCTAATGAATGCATCCTGATACGCCTTCACCTTTTCATTAATATCCTTAATTTTCTCAAAGGCTGGCTTCTTTTTTTCACTAGATATTGTCGTATCCCGAACAATGTCCAATTGAGGTTGAATTTCAGAATTTCTTTCAAACATAAAAATCATATGGCTATAAAACGCCTCATTTTCAAGACTGTTAGATACCTTGATGTTTTTCACATAATCTAAAGTGTCTGTGGTTATACTAAAATTTTGATCCTCTCCCACAAGAATATCAAACAATCGGACATTATTAAGCGCTAAAAAATATACGCCGTGTGGTAGCTTTTCTGTCGCCCTGAATCTGAAATTTCCGTTATTATCAACCTTCGCAGTATCTTTTAAATAGGTACTTTCTCCATAATAATATCCCAAATAAGTAGTGGTATCCTGCAGTCCTTCGATATGAAAGCTGATGTCGTAACCCAATTGATTCTTTTGTGCAAAAGCGCTCAGTTGCGCAAACACAAATATGATACTAATCCACTGTAACTTTTTCATGACTATTCGTACTGTTGTATTTTTGAAGTGCCAATTTAATGCCAATTCTATTTTTTTGAAACAAAATGTAAGAATATGTTTTAAAAAAATAGAAATACCCACTTTTAGAAAAACATAGAATTCTTATTCTTATTAGTTATTGCTTATTCTAAACAGTTTATTTATCTTTGCAAACCTTTTAGAAGGACGTGTTCCTTCGATAACTAAAAAGCGTTAAAAGAATTATGGCAGTAAAAATTAGATTGACCCGTAGAGGTCGTAAGAAACTAGCAATGTACGATGTAGTCGTAGCCGATGCTAGAGCACCACGAGATGGTCGCTTTATTGAAAAATTAGGAACTTATAATCCTAACACTGACCCAGCCACTATCAATATTAATGATGATAGAGCATTTCACTGGGTGATGACAGGTGCACAACCGACTGATACGGTCAAAGCAATGTTGTCTTACCGGGGTGTGATGCTGAAAAAACACCTTCAGATAGGTGTGAACAAGGGCGCTATCACACAAGCAGCAGCGGATAAAAAATATGAGGCGTGGAAGGCAGAGAAGGAAGGAAAAATCACTGCTAAGGTTGACGGATTAACGCAAAAGAAAGTTGCCGATAAGAAAGCAAGGCTTGATGCTGAAACTAAGATAAAAGAAGCGAGAGCAGAAGCAATTGCTAAAAAGAATTTGGTAATTGAAAAAGAAGCTGCCGCTGAGGAAGCACCTTCAGAGGAAGCTGAAACAACCGAAGAAGTGGCTGCAGAAGCACCTGCAACGGAGGAAAAAGTAGCAGAAACTCCTGTAGAAGAAGTAAAGGAGGAAGCACCAGTTGCTGAAGCAAAAACAGAGGCTCCTGCTGATGAAGTCAAAAAAGAAGAAAAGAAAGAGGAAGCTGACGACCTTAAAAAAGTAGAGGGAATCGGTCCAAAAATAGCTGACTTGTTGATTGCAAAAGAAATAACAACATTCGCTATACTTGCTGCAACTGAGACAGCTGCCATCAAGAAAATCCTTGAGGCAGGTGGTTCAAGTTTTGCATCGCATGACCCAACAACATGGCCTGAGCAAGCAAAAATGGCTGCTGCAGGTGAGTGGGACAAGCTGAAAGTTTGGCAAGATGAATTGCAAGGAGGAAAAGAAGCTGATGCGCCAAAAGCGAAGAAAGCTGAAAAAACAGAAAATAAAGGAGGCGAAGAAGAATAAGCTGTGACTACTGATCAATGTTTTGAGCTTGGCTATATTGTAAAAGCGCACGGGTTGAAAGGTGAAGTTAAAGCATTATTTGACGTTGATATTCCTGAGAATTATAGAGAATTGGAATCAGTTTTTGTTGAAATCAACAAAAAATTGATTCCTTTTTTTATTGACAAAATCCAGTTTCAAGGAGGGAAAGCAGTTATCAAGTTTGAAGATGTCGACACCATTGAACAAACCAATGACTTGAAAAATTGCAAATTATTTTTGCCGTTAGACTTTCTACCCACTTTAGCAAATAATCAATTCTACTATCATGAAATTATTGGTTTTACCATCATTGACAAAGTCCTTGGTACATTAGGAAAAGTAACGACCGTTTACACCATGCCTAATCAGGATTTAATTGCCATGGATTACAAAAAAAACGAAGTGCTTATTCCTATCAAAGATGAAATAGTCTTAACCATTGATAGAGATAAAAAAATAGTCACTGTAGATTTGCCAGAAGGATTGTTGGATGTATATTTGGAGGAATAAGCTTTGCGTTTCTGATTCCTCCTCTTAAACATATGAGGTATATCAAGAGATTACCTACTCGCCATAAAATCAGACGACCTTACCATCTTGATGAATTCTGCTCTATAGCCTTCATCATCATCTCCTCTTGCTCCTTTTGCTAGTGTTACAACCTCAGAAATAGTAGCATCACCTTTGAATTCAGAATCTCGCAAAATCATGCCAAATGAAGCTACTGCTGCAGCAAAACGAAAGTTGTCTGAGGTTTGATCCAGTGTTGTGATTTTGTCCATCAATGTTTTTACCAATAATTTACTCTTTGACCCTTCTGGTTGTTTGTAGCGCAATTTCAATGTCAAAATCTCGTTGGTATTCGTTGCCTTGTTCACCTGCTTGATGTTTTGATATTTCAAATCATCTACCGAACCAATAAACTCCGAGTCAACGCCCACAGGAATAATCTCATACATGGCAGTCACCGTATGTCCAGATCCTAGCTCACCAGCATCTTTTTTGTCATTGTTAAAATCCTCGTTTTTCAATTTTCTATTTTCATAGCCAATCAATCTATACGCTTGTACTTTTTTAGGATTAAACTCTACTTGTAGTTTTACATCTTTGGCAATGGTAAATAATGTTCCACCAAACTCATTCACCAGCACTTTTTTAGCCTCTTGAATATTGTCGATGTAAGCATAATTTCCATTTCCTTTGTCAGCGATTGATTCCATTTTAGAATCCTGGTAATTGCCCATTCCAAAACCTAAAACTGTTAAGAAAACGCCGCTTTTTCTTTTTTCTTCAATCAATCTGTCCATTTCTCCATTGCTAGACGCCCCTATATTAAAATCTCCGTCCGTTGCTAAAATGATTCTATTGTTTCCGCCTTCTTTGAAGTTTTCCATGGCAATTTTATAAGCCAATTTAATGCCTGCGCCACCTGCAGTTGAGCCACCAGCATTTAGATTATCCAATGCCGCAATGATGGTTTCTTTCTCATTACCAGCCGTTGCTGGTAATACCAATCCTGCTGCACCAGCATACACCACAATCGCCACGCGGTCTTTTGCTCGCATCTGATTCACCAACATTTTCAATGAAGATTTTAACAGTGGCAACTTATTAGACTGTCCCATTGAGCCAGAAACATCTAATAAAAAAACCAAATTAGAAGCCGGTAAATTTTCTGTTGCTATTTTCTTGCCTTGCAAACCAATGTGCACCAGTTTGTGTTTCGTATTCCAAGGGCATGCACCGATTTCGGTATTGATTGAAAAAGGATCTTCACCTTTTGGCTGTACATAATCGTAATTAAAATAATTCACCATCTCTTCGATTCGTACCGCATCTTTTGGTGGGGCTTGTCCGTTGTTCAAAAACCGCCTCACATTGCTATACGAAGCGGCATCCAC
>CAYRIF010000073.1:4724-6492 GCA_964424205.1 uncultured Roseivirgaceae bacterium
CTACCTTTTATTCTTACCTTTTTGGTGTTCATCCCAATAAAACTAAACACCAAAGTTTCTTTTCCTTTAGGTACTTCGACTTTATAGTAGCCATTGATATTTGTCGTAGTACCGATGGTCGTGCCTTCTACAAGAACATTAATACCAGATAATATTGATCCATCGTCTTTTGAAAATACAATTCCGGTAATGGTGCGGCTCTGTGTTTTCAGCAAAGCGCCTGTCGATATTGCAATGACTGCAATGATTAAAAAATACTTTTTCATAGTTTTAAATTTTATCATATTGAACATTATTTCGATTCGTTTGCTTCTATGATGCAGCAAGTCTGAAAATTCCATAATTTATTTTAAATTTTTTTTGAAAATATTTAAATTCTAGGAGTTCAGAGTCCCAAGTGAGAGACTATGAGCGAGGTTAAACAACAGTTTAACTTTTCTATTTTTAACGTAAAAATGATGCCAGATTACTTATATTTGTAGTGCCTGTCAATGGTTTTAAGATATGGAAAGAACCTACAAAATATTACTCCAAAAAGAAGCTGATGGTCAATATACTGTCACTGTTCCTGCCCTACCAGGCTGTATAACGTATGGAGATAATGTAGATCATGCCATTGAAATGGCGAAAGAAGCTATTGAACTTTATATAGAAGAACTAGAATCCCGCAGGGAAGAAATTAATGATGACAGTAATACTTTAGAGTATTCTCTTCACTTGTCAGCATGAATCGTTCGTCTAAATACCTCATCAAAATAGTTGTGAAAAATGGATTTCTTTTCAAACGTTCTAAAGGAAGTCATCATATCTATTACAACGGAAGTACTAACAAAACCATTATCATTCCCATGCATGGCAGTAAAGATTTACCGAAGGGAACATTTTTGGCATCTTAAAACAAGCAGGAATTGATAAGAATCTTTTATAAGCTATTTTCTTTAGATGAAATTTTTCAACTAAATTAGCAGTGGACATTCCTTAATACATGTTTTTTAAACCTTCAAAATCTGACATCCCGACTGATGCCGAATTGGTAAAAACCTATCAGGACAAGGGTGATATTGTGATTTTGGGAAAATTATACCATCGCTATACGGGGCTTGTGTTTGGTGTTTGTATGAAATACTTACGAAATGAAGAAGAGAGTAAAGATGCTGTCATGCAGATTTTTGAAAAATTAGTAGACAGTTTAAAAAAACATGAAGTAGCTAATTTTAAAAGTTGGCTGCATGTAATGACTAAAAACCATTGCTTGATGCAGTTACGGACCAAAAAGAAAATGCAGTATGAGGAGCTAGGAGAAAATAATAGCGAAACTAATATGGAATTGGGATATCAATTGCATCCTACTGGTGAAGACAAACTCGAAGATGATTTGCAAGCAATGGAAAAAGCCATTGAGGAATTGCCTGAGGAACAAAAAAAGTGTATTAAATTGTTTTACTTGGAGCAGAAATGCTACCGTGAGATTGTGGAACTTACCGATTATGAATTAAAAAAAGTAAAAAGTTATATCCAAAACGGAAAACGAAAAATAAAAATATTGATGGAAGCTTCGGTCAATGAAAGTAATGAATGATAAAAATGCACATAGCGATAAGCATTGGGAACTAACGCCTGACATGATTCAAGCGTACCATGCAGGTACATTAAGTGCTGAAAAAATGCATTGGGTGGAGAGACAATTGCTTGATGATGAATTTGCCGCTGAGGCTTTCGAAGGAGTTGCCGATGTAGAAAATCTACCTAATATTCTTGCAGAATTAGA
>CAYRIF010000073.1:6592-13814 GCA_964424205.1 uncultured Roseivirgaceae bacterium
CCTTTGAAGAAAGTGAACCCCAAGAAAGAAAAAAGCAAGCAAAAACAAAGGAAGTTGTTTCCAACTTGAACACAACATCAACAGCAAAACCAGTCATTGCGCCGATGGAAATAGTAAGCATTGAAATGGATGACAGGATTACTGAAGATGCAGAGATAGCAGCAGTTATTGCTGAAGACGTCGCTGAAGTAGCATATAAAAGCGAAGACAATAAGCAGTTGGAAGAAACACTTTCCCGTAAATCAGCAGGCGTTGAAGTCTCCAACGAAAAAGCCGAAAGTGCGAGGGTTAAAAAACGAATACAAGTTTATAAAGCAGAAAAAGATAATTACACCTTCTCTGCAGCCCAGGATATTAAAACAATCAGTGGAAAAATAATTGATTCAGAAGGAACTGCCTTGCCAGGTGTAAATGTGATTGTCAAAGGAACCACAAAAGGAACAACATCAGATTTTGATGGTAAATTTAGTATTCCCGTTTCTGACAGTGATTTACTCACCATCAGTTTCATTGGATATGATTCAAAGGATATTAAAATTAACAACTCAGAAACATTAAATATTGTATTAGATGAGGATGTCTCTGCCCTGAGTGAAGTGGTTGTAGTTGGGTATGGTACAAGTAAATACGCTGAACCAAGCACCTATAAAAGCGCCTCGCCCATCGGAGGGAAATCAGCCTATAAAAAATACCTACAAAAGAATATCCGTTATCCTAAATCAGCGAAGGATAATAACATAGAAGGAAGAGTAAAAGTTATATTTTATATAGAACCTAACGGCACTTTGACAAATTTTGAAGTAAAAAAATCTTTAGGTCATGGTTGTGATGAAGAAGCAATAAGATTGATTAAAGAAGGACCCAAATGGTCAGCGGCTGAGCGGGACAGTGGCGCTTTCAGGCAAAAAGCAAGTGTGACGATTAGGTTTAAACTGAAAGAGTAAAAGGGTTAGAAGTGAGGTGTTTGGTGCTAGAAGTTTGAAGAAATTAGCGCTGATACTAATTCAAGCACCATAATTTTCATACTTTTACTCAAAATGAATAACAACCATTCACCGAGCATCAAACTTTCATCATCAAACACAAAAATGCAATACACTTGGCACATAAAGAACTACAAAGACCTTAGTCTTGATTTGTTTCATGATATGTTGGCACTGCGAGTTGCCGTGTTTGTAGTTGAGCAAGACTGCCCTTATCAAGAAGTCGATGGTTATGATAAATTTGCAGATCATATTGCTGCCACCGATGAAAAGGGAGAAGTAGTGGCATGCTTGCGAGTGCTCCCTGCTGGCATTACCCACCAGGAGGTTTCTATTGGGCGGGTTGTGGTACATGAAGCCTATCGCAGTAGTGGGCTTGGGCATGAGTTGATGGATAGAGCGATGCACTTTGTTAAAAAGAAATACGAGCAAGCTTCCGTTAAAATATCGGCACAAGAACACCTCAGAAATTTTTATGAAAAGCATGGTTTTCAGCAATGTGGCGATGGGTATTTGGAAGATGGCATTCCTCATATTCCGATGATATGTGAGGTTTAATCATACTGTTTACATTACAAAATCAGTAAAATTATCCCTGTCAATTACATGTGTTTTAGCATCATACATTTCTACAAAACTTTTTGGAAACCTAATCTTCTTTTTATTTGTCCATTTAAACTCATAACCATCTATCGCTAGGTTTCTTTCTTCAACCCAATCAACCTCCTGTTGCTGCTTGGTTCTCCAGAAATAGTAATTACCATATATTTTATGGTAGTGTAGGTACTTAATACGTTCTGAAATCAGGAAGTTCTTCCATAAAGCACCCTTATCATTTCTTAAATCAATATCATTATATGCTGAAATTACAGCATTTCTAATGCCATTATCGTAAAAATATATCTTCCTGTTTTTCTTGATTTCATTTCTTAAATTCCTGCTTAATGGGTTTAGTCTAAAAACTACATGCACCTTTTCTAACAACTGTATGTAGTTACTTATCGTCTCTTTATTGACATGAAGCAACTGTGCCAATTCGTTATAAGAAACCTCTGAGCCCATTTGGTAAGCCAATGCTTGCAATAGACGTTCCATGATTTCAGGCTTTTTTATATTAGTTAAACTTAAAATATCTTTATACAAATAGCTATTGGTCAGATTTTTCAAAATCTCTTTTTCATTTCCTAGATTACTAATTACATCAGGATACATACCATATATCAATCTAATATTTAGTTGCTGGTTTGCAGCGATATAGCTATTGTGATTTTGAAACTCTTCCCATGATATAGGGAATAAATTATACTCCCATTTTCTACCTGTCAATGGCTCATTAATAGCGTTATTCAAGTCTAATGCCGATGATCCACTCAATATCAGCTGTGTACTTTTTATTTGGTCATGAATTATTTTTGCAGTAAGTCCTATATTATTTATCCGCTGTGCCTCATCTATGAATACCATCTTATGGTTTCCAACAATTTGTTTTAGGGTAGCCGTGTTTGCGTTTTCCAAAGTTTGACGTATGCTTTGATCATCACCATCAAGAAATAAATGGTTATGTTCTGAAATGATTGACTGTATCAAAGTTGTTTTTCCTGTTTGACGTGGTCCAATCAAAATAATAACTTTTCCTGAAAATAACTTGTCCTTAAGGGTTTTAGAAATGATTCTGCTAATTTTCATATGCTTCGTTTAATAATACAAATATACCTATTCTTTATAAAACAGCCAAAAGTAATAACTTTTGGCTGTTTGACTAGCCAAAAAGCACCTCTTTTAGCCGTTATAAGCTGAAGCCGCTCATTAATGCTCTTTCAAAAAATATAAATACACCCCAACCAATTTCTTCTGTGAAAAACCCAAACTATACAGCAGGTAGATAATGTAATAAACAAATTGTAATTTGAATACACCGTGCTTTCTATATTTTCGAGCTGAGGTAATGACTGATTTTTCCAAGATTTTAAATGTAGATTTACCCTTTAGTCGTTTGATTATTTCATTGTCTTCAAATAGCAAATAATCCTTTCTAAAACCACCTACTGCATTAAAAACACTTCTTTTCACAAACAAACTTTGGTCGCCATAGCGCACACCATCAATATCAAACTGAGTAAACCAACTGTTGTATTTTAAAAACCAATGTGGCATGTCAAAAGTCAAACGGTAGCAGCCTGCACCAAAGCCATTTTGAACTGCTGTGTTAATATCTAATAATAATGTAGTCGGTGGGGTAGTGTCTGCATGAATGAAATACAGCACTTCACCTTTGGCCACTCTTGCTCCTTCGTTCATTTGTACTGCCCTGCCTTTTATTTTTGATTTGATTACATTGGCACCTAACTTCTTTGCTATTTCCACCGTTTCATCTTTACTACCACCATCCACAACAATGATTTCCTTTAGTAAGGTTTTTGGGGCTAAAGCATGTAACCGATTAATTAGACCTCCGATTTGTTCGGACTCATTAATGGTGGGGATGATGATGGTAATGGACAAGGTATTAGATTAAATCTAAACTTATATATACACATAGCAGCTCTAAAAGAAAAGCCATTAATAAATTTCAGGAAAAGCATTCGGGTCAACCTCCGACATAAGTTTATATATGGCGTCAAAAACGGTTTCCGCATTTGGTTTTGAGAAATAGTCGCCGTCTGAGCCATAAGCTGGTCTGTGTGACGGAGAGGACACGGTAATTGGTTGCGAGTCTAGGTAAGCATAGGCTCCTTGCTCTTCCAGCACTTTTTGCATCATATAGGCAGATGCACCACCGTCCATATCTTCATCCAAAAATACAACCCTATTTGTTTTCTTGATAGACTCCACAATCGAATGATTCAAATCAAACGGTAGTAATGTTTGCACATCAATCACCTCACATGAGATGCCGTATTTTTCTAAATCCCTTGTTGCCTCCATCACGATGCGACACATAGAACCATAAGTGACTAATGTCACATCAGTTCCTTCTTTTATAGTTTCAGGCACTCCGAGAGGTACCGTAAAATCTCCAAGGTTTTGAGGCAACTTTTCTTTCAGCCGATAGCCATTCAAACATTCAATAATCAGTGCAGGATCATCAGATTTCAGCATGGTATTATAAAAACCAGCTGCCTGCGTCATATTTCT
Organism: uncultured Roseivirgaceae bacterium; assembly: GCA_964424205.1. Lineage (GTDB taxonomy): Bacteria > Bacteroidota > Bacteroidia > Cytophagales > Cyclobacteriaceae > CAYRIF01. The sequence continues at coordinate 10,711 of CAYRIF010000073.1, forward strand.
TGGCACCAGCACATACATTCCTCTCAAACTGTTCAGTATCATGCCCATCGGTGAGCCAGCATGCCAAAGCCCCTCTAATCTATGTCCGCGCGTACGAATAATTAATGGCGCTTTTTGCCCTCCTCTCGTTCTATATTGCAGCGTTGCCAAATCATCTGACAAAATCTGAATGGCGTATAGTAAATAATCCAAATATTGAATTTCGGCAATCGGTCTAAGTCCTCTTAACGCCGCACCTATTCCCTGCCCTACAATAGTACATTCTCTAATCCCTGTATCGGTTACCCTCAAATCCCCGTATTTTTCTTGCAGCCCTGCAAAGCCTTGATTTACATCTCCAATTTGCCCCACATCTTCTCCCAGTGCAAATATTCGAGCGTCACGTTCCAATAGCACATCAAAATTTGCTTGTAACACTTCCCTTCCATCCACAATTTGCGGGCTCTTTGGAAACTTAGGCTTCACCTCCTCCACTTTCAGTGCTGACCACTCCGACTCGCTATATAGATGTGATCCATAATCCTCAGCATGCACTGTCATTATCCCCGATAGCCATTCTATTAAATCTCTTTTAGCTTGCGAATCTTCATTTCTCACCAATCGCAATGCCTTTTTCACTGTAATGATGACATCCCTCTTTATTGGATTTAGTGTTTTCTCCAACGTTCTTTTTAGCACCAATATTCCTGTGCTGTCCTTAGAGTTTTGCGCCAATGTACGCAGTTGTTGAAGGGCAGCATCAAAATCCTTTTGCATGGATTCAGTAAACGATTTCCATGCGGCATTTTTTGCTGCTTTGGCAGTCATTTTAGCTTCTTTTTCAAGAATTATTAGCTCATCTTCAGGAATAAATTTGTTTTCCAAAATCCACTCACGCATTTTTTTAATGCAGTCGTGTTCTACTTCCCAAGCCAACCGCTCTTTGGTTTTATACCGCTCATGCGACCCAGACGTAGAATGCCCTTGCGGCTGTGTCATTTCTGTTACGTGCACCAAAGTTGGCACATGTTCTTCCCTACTTATTTTTGCGGCCTTTTTAAAGGTCTTAATCAATGCGTCATAATCCCATCCTTTTACGGTGAATATTTCAAATCCATCCCCATCCTTATTTCTTTGCAAACCTGCCAATAGCTTTGAGATTGACTGCTTGGTGGTATGAAATCGTTGCGGTACAGAAATTCCAAAATCATCGTCCCATACAGACATCACCATCGGTATTTGCAAAACACCAGCCGCATTCATGGCTTCAAAAAACATGCCTTCAGATGAGGCTGCATTTCCAATCGTTCCAAAGGCTACTTCGTTACCATTGATCGAAAAATTTTTGAACTCCTCAAGCAGCGGATTTTCACGGTACAATTTAGAAGCATAAGCTAGTCCCAAAAGTCGGGGCATTTGTGCTGCGGTACAAGAAACATCTGCACTTGAGTTTTTTATTTCAGTCAAATTCTTCCATGCGCCTTCTTCATCGATGGTTCGTGTAGAAAAATGCCCATTCATCAGCCTTCCTGCTGAAGAAGGATCATAATTCAAATCCGTATGTGCATATAGCTGCGCAAAATATTGTTTGATATTTAATTGTTTGATGGCAAACATGAAAGTCTGATCACGGTAATAACCCGACCTGAAATCCCCGTTTCTAAAAACCTTAGCCATGGCAATCTGTGCCAGCTCCTTGCCATCTCCAAAAATTCCAAACTTTGCTTTGCCCATGAAAACTTCTTTCCTTCCCAATAGACTCGCCTCACGACTTTCACATATCAATCGGTAGTCGTTTAAAATTTCTTTTACTGAAGTTTTACTTTTTGCTATGGTTTTTGTTACCGTCAATTTGTATGATTTTATGTGAAAGGGGGTTTTCGTAGTATTTCAAAAATACAAAAAAAATCAATGCTTTTCAAATCAATTTTGGATCAAAAAATTACATGAATCCACAATTTACTATCGTTAATTATTAGATTTGTCTTATTATATTTGTATAAATAATTTTATTTCGAAACCTTTACTATTGTCAGATGAAAATCTCTAGAATAATATTTTTATCGTTTTTATGGGTAATATGTGCATTTACAGCATTTTCTCAAGCAAAATTTAAGTTTGAAAATGAAAAACATGATTTCGGTGAGATTTCTGAAGGAGCAATAGCCAGTTATGATTTTTCTTTCAAAAATACTGGTACTACTCCGTTAGTAATCAGCAAAGTTAAGGCTTCCTGTGGCTGCACCACACCATTTTGGAGCAAAAAGCCAATACCACCAGGCAAAAGTGGAAAAATAACAGCCTCGTACAATAGCAAAAATAGAAGTGGCTCTTTCAACAAATCAATCACCATTACTTCTAATGCTTTGGTGTCCAGTAAGGTAATCTTTATTAAAGGTATTGTGGTCAGGAATAGTCGCCCGGTCACCTACACGTCACAACAAAAGGCATTATCACCAAAAATATTTATTAAAAAACCCAACTTTACCGTAGGGAAAGCTGCTATCAACCAAGTAATTCCCATTGACGTTACAATATACAATACAGGAAAGAGCGACTTGGTACTTGACAAATTAACAGCCAACTGCATGTGCATCAGCTATGATCCTTCTACTGCTAGAATTATCCCCCCTGATAAATCTAAAATTGTGAGGTTGTTGTTTTCGTCCAAAGAAAAAGGAAGCTTGGAAGTTGCGGTAAACATTCATAGCAATGACATTACCAAGCCAAAAGCGTTGGTAAAAATAGTTGCCGATGTTGTGGAACAACTCAGCAATGAAAGCATTGTCAAGGAAGATAATGTAATTAAATTTTAAGCAAAAATTACTCCTTATCAGGGCGCTGTATTAGTTTTAAAACCAACGCATGCTTGTCCCCCTCTTGGTCTTCTAAAGAAAAAACTAGAAATGGATTATCCACATCGATTCTGGTTTCAACATCAAGGATTTTATTGGTAGAGAGCTTTCCCTCTATTTCTGGAATAAGGCCTTTTATGGCATTGGCAAATTCAAGTTCTATGTTGCTAGGATTATATAATATTGTCTTCATGGTGTTTGTATTGCTATTTTTTCATAAATATATAAACATCAGGCTTTAAAAAAGAGTGATTTTTGGCTATTTATTAC
>CAYRIF010000074.1:0-13793 GCA_964424205.1 uncultured Roseivirgaceae bacterium
AAATACCCATAAATTAGCTTGAAAATATATATGTGTTTTTCCTTCAGCAATTAACTGTTTTTTAAGCACTTTATCTCCCTTCTTTACCCTTGCCTCTTGCCATGTCGTTTTGATTGGTAAAATTTGAAATTCATGATTAATATGCTCGAAATGACTATCTTTCATCATTAGCGGATATTTTTTTTGTCCAATGATGAGGTAAGACTCGGTTACTTGCTTAACAATACCTGCATGTCTCGCATTAATGCCTTTTCCAGTTGTGAAAATGTCCATTTTAGGAATAAATAATAAAATACTAATAATAGCAGAAGAAACCAATACCCAATACATCACCTTTCTTGCACCATGCCTATCGGACAGCCATCCTCCAAAAGCACGAATGATGCCAGAGGGCAGGCTAAAAGCAGATACCAATATACCTGCCGTTGTTAAATCTAACATATAAACATTTGTATAATAAGGCATAAGCCACCCTGCAAAAGATACAAAGCAGCCAAACACTAGAAAATAGTATAAACCAAAACGCCAGACACGTACATTCTTTAGCGGTTCTAGCATTCCCATAAAACTTTTAGTGGCAGTAGTTGGTATTTTATTTTCTGACAAAAAAAATAATACTAACGCTATCATTACAAGTGCTACAGCATATATTTGTGGCATTGTACGCCATCCTTCTAAATTTGTCTTTCCATTTGTTAAATATTCTAATAGTTTTGGCCCAACCATTGTTGTAATTGCAGCGCCAGCATTTCCTGCTCCAAAAATTCCTAAAGCCAGTCCTTGTTTTTCTTTAGGAAACCATATAGCCGTATAAGCAATACCCACTGCAAAGCTGGTACCCGCCATGCCAAAGCCTAAGCTACATAATGCAAAACTCCAGAAATCATTGGCATAAGACAGCAAATACATGGGTATTGCACATAGCACTAGCAAGCCAATATATATCGGTTTTCCACCAAATTTATCCGTTAAAATTCCAATGGGAAGTCTGAATAGCGCTCCCGTTAATATCGGAATTCCAATTAGCCACCCGACCTGCACCGAGGTCCATTCAAAAACTTGATTATCAACTAAAAAAGTAACTAATACCCCATTTAGTAGCCACACCGCAAAACATATTGTAAATGCAAATGTGTTTAAAATCAATGCTTTATTTGCTTTTTCAACATTTAATATATCCATAGTTTAAATATTCTGAAAAATTTTAAATCAAGCGATATGCCTAAGTTCACGTTACTCGCTAGAAGTTAAAACATTATGAATTATAGTAATACAATTAATCTACCAATACAAACAGGTCAAATTTATATTTGTTAGAACGACATTTCCAATACGCGCTGAATTTCCTCCTCTAAAAATGAAGGATGCTCTGCAACTACATCACCAACTACTATTACTCCTGGAGAAGAATAATCTATAGTTCCAATTACATTTTTATAATTATTAATGGTCTCTACAATTATGTTCTCATTAGGTAATGTCCCATTTTGTATAATTGCAAACGGTGTAAACTGATCTTTATGCTTTTGAATTTCAGACATAATTGATGAGAAATTACGAAGTCCCATGAGGATTACTATAGTAGCCGTTGACTGTGCTGCAAACCCAATATCCCTGGATATAGTCCCATTAGATACCGTACCAGTAACTACCCAAAAACTCTCATTAATGCTACGCTTTGTTAATGGAATTCCTTGCATGGCGGGTACTGCTAATGCGCTACTAACGCCCGGAATAATCTCAACATCAATTCCATAACGCTCTAAATGCGAAACCTCTTCAGCCCCTCTTCCAAATACATAAGGATCCCCACCTTTTAGTCGTACAACAGTGTCATACTTACGTGCATGATCAACGAGCATTTGATTGATTTCCTCCTGCTCATATTGGCGCTGGTTAAATTTTTTTCCTACATAAATACAAATGGCGTTCTCATTGGCATATTCTAAAATTTCTGAGTTAACCAAAGCATCATATAGTATGACATTTGCTTTTTTAATGCTTTTTAATGCTTTCACAGTAATTAAATCTACATCTCCTGGTCCTGCACCTACTAATATTACTTTTGAATTTATGCTGTGCTTACTTATTTGCTTCATTTTAGGTAGTCTTTGGTGTATTACAATGCAAAACTACGTAATAATTTTAAATTTCTATAGTATAATTAAGTATAAATACGTAGTTTTGTATTTCAAACTTGCAACGGTATAATATATGAAAACGATTTTGGTAATTGGAAACGGAATGGTTGGCTACAAATTTTGTGAAAAATTCGTAGCGAATAAATCCTATTCAAATTTTAAAATAACCATTTTTGGCGAAGAACCAAGACCTGCCTATGATCGTGTTCATCTAAGTGAATTCTTTGAAAATGGCAGTGCAGAAGCATTGGAAATGGCGCCACGTACTTGGTATGAAGAAAATAACATTGAATTAATAACCAATGAACGAGTTATTAAGATTCACCCTGATTCAAAAACTATTAGAACCATAAGTAGTCAGCAGTTTTCGTATGATTATTTAGTATTAGCCACAGGCTCTACTCCTTTTGTTCCTGCTATTGACGGCGTGAAAAAGCAAGGTGTTTTCGTATATAGAACTATCGAGGACTTAGAAGCAATATTAGCTTATGCTACTAAGATTAAGAATAAAAACAGCCATACTAAGGCTGCAATTTTGGGCGGTGGTTTACTGGGACTAGAAGCGGCCAAGGCGGTGATGGATATGGGTTTAGAGGCACATGTTGTAGAATTTGCATCTGGCTTAATGTCTAGACAACTTGATACTAGAGGCAGTGAAATTTTGCAAACTACGCTTGAATCTTTAGGAATCCATATTCACTTGAACAAAGCAACGAGTAGTATTTTGGGTGAAACTGCAATTTCGGGTATGAGATTTGGTGAGAATGAAGTGCTTGACGTAGAGATGCTAGTAGTCTCTGCAGGAATTAAGCCGAGAGATGAACTTGGAAAAATTTGTGGGTTGGAAATTGGGGTTCGCGGTGGTATTGTCGTGAATAACAAAATGCAAACATCAGATCCAGATATTTATGCAATCGGTGAAGTGGCGCTCTACAACCAAATGATTTATGGGTTGGTGGCACCAGGATATGAAATGGCTACAGTTGCAATAGCGCAAATTATTGGTGATTCAAGTGTTATAATGAGTCCAAAAATTGATATGTCCACCAAACTAAAACTAATTGGCGTAGATGTGGCAAGTTTTGGTGAGCCATTTGTGTCTTCAGAAAAAGGAGACGCTATTGTATATGAGAATAAAGCAAAGGGCCTCTATAAAAAAATCAATGTAAGTCATGATAGTAAAAAATTATTAGGCGGTATCTTGATTGGAGATGCTTCGGATTACAATATGCTACATCAAATTTGCATCAATGGGATGCCATTACCCAAAGATCCGGAATCATTGATCATTGGAGGAATTGATGGAAATGCTAACTTTGGCAGTGTACTAGATTTACCTGATACCGCACAAGTTTGTTCGTGTGAAAGCGTAAGTAAAGGCATTATTTGTAATTCCATTCAAGATGAAACCTGCGAAAAACTATCGGACGTTATTTCGTTAACAAAAGCAACTACTGGTTGTGGTGGATGCAAACCAATAGTAGTTGACTTGGTTAATGAAACGCTAAAGTCCATTGGGAAAGAAGTCAAAGAAACTATTTGTGAGCATTTTGAATATAACAGACAAGAAATATTTGGTATTATAAAAATCAAAAAATTAGCTTCTTTTGATGAAGTCATTGATGTTTGTGGAAAAGGTCACGGTTGTGAAATATGCAAACCTTTAATCGCATCAATCTTTGCTAGTTTATACAATGACACTGCCAATAAAGAAAGTGTAATTCAAGATTCTAATGATAAATTCCTAGCTAATATTCAACGCAACGGCTCTTATTCAGTAGTACCAAGAATTCCAGGAGGAGAAATCACTCCTGAAAAATTAATTGCAATTGGTACTGTGGGGAAAAAGTATAACCTATATACTAAAATCACCGGAGGACAGCGAATTGATTTGTTTGGCGCACAACTGAATGATTTGCCCACTATTTGGAAAGAATTGATTGATGCAGGTTTTGAAAGCGGGCATGCCTATGGAAAATCGCTTCGTACCGTAAAAAGTTGTGTTGGCTCAACGTGGTGTAGATATGGCATGGATGAAAGTGTGAGTTTTGCAATAACCTTAGAGAATAGGTACAAAGGATTACGTTCTCCTCATAAAATTAAAGGAGGCGTTTCCGGATGTATTCGTGAATGTGCGGAAGCCCGTGGTAAAGATTTTGGTGTTATTGCTGTTGAGGGCGGGTGGAATCTTTATGTAGGTGGTAATGGTGGTGCAACCCCAAAGCATGCATTATTATTAGCCGAACAGATTGATAATCAAACATGCATTAAATATATTGATCGTTTTCTGATGTATTATATCCGTACAGCAGCGCCACTAATGAGAACCGCAGTCTGGTTGGAAAAGCTAGAAGGAGGAATTGAACAACTCAAAAAAATAGTAGTAAATGACAGTTTAAATATTGCAAAAGAGTTAGAAGAAGAAATGCAATCTTTGGTAGACGCCTATGAATGTGAATGGAAGCAAGCCATTGAAAATGATGAAATAAAAAAGCGTTTTAAGCATTATATAAATTCTGAGGAAACTGATGATAATATGGTATTTGTACCAATGCGAGAACAGACAATGCCACAACCTTGGCGTAATTAAATAAACAAATAATGGAAGCAATCTTAACAAAAAATGAAGTAATTAAAAGTGAAGATGTAAATGTTTGGTTTAAAGCAGCATCAATTGATAATTTTCAAGAAAATGGAGGTGCTTGTGTAAGATATAAAGACAAACAAATTGCAGTATTTCACTTCAAAAGAAAAAATGAATGGTATGCTTGTCAAAACGCTTGTCCTCATAAACTAGAAATGGTTTTATCAAGGGGGATGATTGGCGATGACCGCGGAATTCCTAAAGTGGCATGCCCGATGCATAAAAAGACATTCTCTCTTGAAACCGGCGAAAATCTAAATGGTGACTTGCCTACAATAACTACCTATCCAATAAAGATTGAAAACAACTTTGTGTATATTGGGTTTTCTGAGTAAATTCAGATTTAAACTAATATCGAGATTATTTTGAGTGAAAGATTTAACAAAGCGATAAGTTTATTTGACAAGGCTAATTCGGCTGATCCAAATTCGGAAATATGGAATGGGAAAGAGTACCCTAAAGAATTGCTTTATGCGATACGAATGACCAATAAGCTCAGTCAATTTGCACCCGATGCATCTGAAGCAATCCAACTTACCGTGAGGTGTCAGCATATTTGTCGCTGGGAAATCCCTAGGTCATTATATGAAATGAATCGCAAGGGCTACTTAACTTGGCGGAAAGATTTGGCAAAATTTCATGCAAAAAAGGCTGCTGAAATTTTAACAAAAGTTGGTTATGATAATGCTATAATAGATAAAGTAACTTTTTTGCTACAGAAGAAACAACTCAAAAAAAATGAAGAAACACAACTTTTAGAGGACGTCGTTTGTTTAGTGTTTTTAGAAAATTATTTCGAAAAATTCTCTAAGAAATATGCTGAAACAAAACTTATCGATATTATACAAAAGACATGGGCAAAAATGTCTAAAAAGGGTAATAATGCAGCGCTGAAATTAAACTTTTCTACCGAGTCATATAAGCTGATACATAAGTCTTTGAAACAATAAAATGGGATTTGTCCCCACTTAACTTTAAAATGTCAAAACCATTTAAAAATAGAGATTTACTCACTTCTATTGTAAAAATAGAAAAAAAATTCACTTTTTTTTTGATAGGAATTACATTTTCCTTTATCCTATTTTATGTTTTATTCCAAGACCAAAATAGAATTGTAAGTGCTCAAATTTACTTCATTATTGTTATTGCATTGCTCCTATTCGGTGGATACCTTTCATTAAGGAATGCATTAAGTAAAACTAAAAGTGCTATTACAAATTTATACAATTCAAAGCATGAAGCCTTGTCGAAGATCAAGCAACTTGAAGAAATGTATATTTCAAAAGAAGCATCTTTACAGGAATTGCAAGGGTTAAATTATGCTATAAATAATGCAGCATTATTTGCAAGTATTGATCAAGACGGAAAAGTGGTAGATTTTAGTAAAAAATTTAGCAAACTACTGGGGCTTCAAAAAACAAATGCACATATTCCATTTGAGGAAATACTATCGTTAGATGAGGGCGAACAGCAAACAATTCACCAACTTCTTAAAGGAAAGCGTAAGTCAATCTGGATTGGAGAAGTTAGAGTAACCACAAAAACAAAGGAGAAATTATGGTTGGAAATGTCGATTATACCAATGAATCAAGTGAAAAACAACCACAGGGCATTGATATTATGTACAGATATAACCGCAAGAATAATATCACAATTAGAAATCAATAAGCTCACCGAACAACGCTTTACTAATGAAGTGAGCCAACAAAAATTACAAGCAAGTCAAATTGTAGAAGCACAAGAAGAGGAAAGAAAACGAATTGCGAAAGACATTCATGATGGTATTGGTCAAATGTTAACTGCTTTGAAATTTAATATTGAATCCATCAAGCCATCAAATATTGTGTCTACCACAACCAAGGTTGAAAATTTAAAGGAATTTCTTCGTAGTTTAATTAAAGAGGTAAGAACAGTAACTTTCAACCTAACCCCTCCTGAACTTAATGATTATGGTATTGTACCTACTTTAAATAAGTTAGTTAAGCAATTATCTAACCTTACTGGAAAAAATATATACTTTGAGAATAAAACTAATTTTGAGCAACGGTTTGATTCTTTGGTTGAAATAAATTTGTATAGAGTAGTTCAAGAAGCAGTTAATAATGCCATTAAGTACGCCAATTCGAATTATATATTGATTACACTAAGTCATTCAGATACTTTGCTCAGCGTTGTTATCGATGATGATGGTGACGGTTTTGATTACCTGAACTTAGTAAGAAAAAACAAGGAATCTGGGATGGGTTTATTTTTCATGAAAGAAAGAATACGTTATATAAATGGAAGGATTTTTATAAACTCGATAAAAAATAAGGGGACACGGATTACCATAAATATAGATATACCAAAGTCATAGGTTTGACTAAAATAACATCAAAGCTGATTAAAACAAATATGCACAGAAGTAGGAGATTACGGAAAAATGAAAACATCAGAAGATTGGTAAGAGAAACAAAGCTATCTGTAGATGATTTAGTATATCCCCTGTTCATTGAATCAGGCCAAAATATTGAAACCGAAATTACTTCTATGCCTGGAATTAATCGTTATTCTTTGGACAGCATTGGTAAAGAATTAAAGGAGATAGTAAGCTTAAATATTCCAGCAGTAATGTTGTTTGGAATTCCGTCAGAAAAAGATGAGGAAGGTACCGAAACATGGAGTGATGAAGGAATCATACAACAGGCCGTTCGCTATATTAAAAAAAATTATCCCAGTTTATATATAATTACTGATGTGTGTTTCTGTGAATACACTTCTCACGGTCACTGTGGTGTTGTTCGCAACAATACAGTTGAAAATGACATGACATTAGCAAATATAGCGAAACAAGTAGTCTCACATGCTATGGCTGGCGTTGACATGGTAGCGCCTTCTGGCATGATGGACGGCACTGTTCAAGCAATACGGCAGGCGTTAGACCATCATGGTTTTTACGATTTACCTATCATGGCATATACCGTCAAATATGCTTCGTCGTTTTATGAGCCATTTAGAGATGCTGCCGGTGCTACTCCGGGATTTGGAGATAGAAAAACTTACCAGATGGATTCATCAAATAGAAATGAGGCTTTGCGCAGGGCTACTTATGATATTGATGAGGGTGCCGATATATTAATAGTAAAACCTGCAATGACCTACTTGGATATTGTGAGAGATTTAAAAAATAATTTTAACACACCCATCGCTTGTTATAATGTAAGTGGCGAGTATTCAATGATAAAAGCTGCCGCAGAAAAAGGTTGGATTGATGAGCAAAAAATTATGCTAGAAAGTCTATTATCCATGAAACGTGCCGGGGCGGATATTATCATCACCTATTTTGCAAAAGAGATGGCAAAAACTTTAGCAAACCAACAAAATGAGTTATAAAAATTCTAACAAATTATATCAAAAAGGACTTAAGCATTTAGTTGGTGCTGTAAACTCACCGGTCAGGGCGTTTAAATCCGTTGGTGGCAATCCAATATTTATCAATAAAGCGAAGGGCAGTAGTATCATTGATGTCGATGGAAATAGGTATGTGGATTATGTGCAATCTTATGGTCCAATGATTTTAGGACATCGACATAAAAAAGTGCAAAAGTCCATTCATAAAGCCTTGAAAAATGGCTATTCTTTTGGCGCATCTACTAAAAGTGAAATAAAATTAGCACAGATTATTTGTGATGTTTTTCCGAGAATGGATAAACTCCGGTTTGTAAACTCAGGTACTGAAGCGGTATTAAGTGCGTTACGTTTGGCAAGAGCATTTACTGGTAAAAGTAAAATAATAAAATTTTCCGGTTGTTATCATGGTCATGTTGATGATTTATTAGTTGCTGCTGGTTCAGGAGTAGCAACACTAAGTTTGCCTGATAGCAAAGGCATCCCTAAAGAGTCTATACAAAACACCCTAATTGCTGAATATAATGACTTAGATAGCGTCAAAATTCATTTTGAAAATCATGCTGATATAGCTGGCGTTATTATTGAGCCCATTGCTGGAAACATGGGTGTAGTAGTACCCCAAGATGATTTTATGAAGCGCTTAAAGTCATTAGTACAAGCGAATAACGCGTTGTTAATTATCGACGAAGTAATGACTGGGTTTCGGTCTAAATTTGGAGGTGCGCAGGAATTATTAAGTGTCGAAGCCGATATAACATGCCTTGGCAAGGTGATTGGAGGTGGCTTACCTGTCGGTGCGTATGGTGCACGCAACGAAATTATGGAAATGGTTGCCCCACTAGGTGAGGTGTACCAAGCTGGAACGCTATCAGGAAATCCAATTACTATGGCAGCTGGTATTGCAACCCTCATAGAATTAAAAAAGCAAAAACCATATAAAAAACTCAATGCTATAACTAAAACTCTTGAAACTATAGTACTCAAAGCAGCTGAAAAACACGGCGTAAATATACGTGTAAATAGGTTTGGCTCAATGATTTCTCCTTTTTTTACCAACGATATTGTAACTAATTTTTCTGAGGCAAAAAAATCAGATACTAAAAAGTTTGAAGTATTCTTTTGGAGCTTAATTAATAATGGGATTTATATACCACCTTCACAATTTGAAGCTTGGTTTTTATCATCTGCTATAACTAAAAAAGACATTATTAAGACAGAAAACGCCATTAATATTGCCATGAAAGAGGTAAGTCGTTATTAATGAGGGTGCTATTTTCTAAGGAATCATTCGTTCTTGTGGTTAGATTTTAATTGTTTCTTCCTTTCCCGCAAATTTAGGTTTTTTATCCAACATGTATAGATCAATAATAGCTTTTGGTCTCGCTAACACCTCTCTTGCTAGGGTTTTAATTGATATAGAATACTTGGGAGATTGTGCCGTAAAAGCAATTGCATCTAAGTCATATTTATCAGCGATAAACAATGCCCTATACAAATGAAATTTTTGGGAAATAACAATAAATTTAGCTTGCCCAAAGATGTCATTACATCGCATGATTGAATCTAACGTGCGTAATCCTGCATAGTCCAAGGTTATCGCTGAGTCAGGAATCCCCATCTCAAGTAATGCCTCTTGCATATCTCTAGGTTCGTTATAGTATTTTGTACGGTTATCGCCACTTAGAATAAAGTGTTTAACCCTCCCAGCATGATAGAGTTTTGCTGCAGCTTCCATTCTATACTTAAAATATGGATTCTCATAACCCTGAGCGGTTTTTTTACTTGTTCCTAACACTAATGCAACATTATGTACAGGTACAGCCGTCACCTTTTCATAGATGCCTGCTTGTGTACTTAGAATCACCCAAACATTAGTGGTAACGATGAAACCTAGAATCAACGCGGTGAATATCAATAGGTATTTCAATGCTTTTTTAAACACAATTATTTTAATCTCTTTATAAATTCCTGTTCCATCAACGCACTCCGTTCTACTATTTTTTTATACCAGTCGAGCCGTATTGTTTTCCTTTCCTCTTCACTTAATTGCCACGAAACCTCAGAAGTAAACAGTTTGGAGGTTAAAATATTTAAACAAACGGCTGCGCTCACTGAAAGATTGAAACTTTCTGTAAAACCATACATCGGAATTTGTACTAATTCATCCGCTTGGTCAATGACTTCCTGTGTCAGTCCCTCATATTCCGTGCCAAAAAATAATGCCACTTTATTGCTTATATCCACTTCATTAATTGATTTTCCATTGCTATCTGGAGAAGTTGCATAAATTTTGTAACCCTTTGATTTTAAGCCATTTATACAATCAATCGTATTATTTACTTCACTAGTATTGTACTGAATCACATCTACCCATTTAGAGGCTCCTTGCACTACTTGAGGGTTAAGGGTATAGGTGTTTTTATTCTCAATGATATGTAAGTCTTGAATGCCGAAACAGTCGCAGGTTCTCAATACGGCACTCGCATTTTGCGATTCGTAGATATCTTCCAATACAACTGTTAAATGTCGTGTTCTATGTGATAAGACTTGCTCAATCAATTCCTTTTTATGCGCTGTTACATATTCAGAAAAAAATTCTAATAGTTGATTTTGTAACAGTTTATCCATGTTTATCTTTTTACAATTGACATAACCGAATGTATTCTCAAGTATTCCATGGTTTTTTAAAAACTATATTTAATACTATAGTTGGTCTGTGGAGACACAGACCAAGGAAAAGAAAAAGGGGAGAAGTTGATTTTCCACTTCCTAAAAATCTAACTCAATGGTCTGTCCTGCCGCAAAGCCCTTGTCATCATCCTTTTTACTATCCTTTGGTTTTTTCTTCGACACCTTTGTTTCTTTTGGCGCACTTGCCACTGCCTTTTCATCGGGAATCAAGGGCAGTTGCGAAGGCGTAGCTTTTGGGATTTCAGGTGCAGCAACAGGCTTTTTGTGTTCTTCGCTTTTTAACAATTTCACCTTTTTCACCGTGTACTGTGACAGGCGATTACCAATGGCTTTCCATCCCTTCACATCAATAATATCAGCCATTCCTAATGTTAGTTTGGCTTTTTCCTTTGATTTTCCTTTGACTATATCAACTTCAATGAGCGGACTAATATCGGTAGACACTAGCAGCATTTTCGAACCTTGCTCTTCACTAATAAAGCTGTATATTTTGTTCATACTTTTTGCTTCAACTAAAAATCTTTTAACGTAATAATTCTTACTTTTTCCATCATAATGAACACAAGAAATTGTTTTTTCAGGTTCAAACTTCTCTAACAACGCAATTTTACCTGGATCATAGCGGTTGGTAATTTCATAAGAAGTAAGTTCATAACTTCCTTCTTTATAAATCACCAGTATATTATCTTCACTATTGAAGTTTCCCAAATCTATGCCTCGCCCCTCCTTGTTTAACCTACCTACAGCACTATCATACCAAATTTGAAGTCCGCTCAATGTGGATATACCAGCTGCTTTGAGTGCTACTTTCCGCACACCATAACGGGTCAAAATATTACCACCTGCTCCCCTACCCTTTATTTCTATATCAGCAAAATTAAAATCAAATACCTTTTTACGTGCCTTGCTACCTGAGGTGAGTTTCACTGTGACAATTTCTGCTTCACCATTTGGATTGGCGGATAAATATAACACTTTTGAGCCTTTAGCACTCTTGGTAAGCTCGTATTCCTTGTCTCTTGTAATTGCCAAAAGATTGAAACGCTTGACCATGGCACGTCCAGTTTTTCCATCGGCGTAGATCAGGTTATAGACCATTCGCTCGTCTCCTTTCTTCCAAACACCTGCATATAGAATGTCCTTGCCCATAAAAACTTTGTCTGCAATTCTTGACACCATGCATTTGCCATCACGTCGAATCACAATAATATTATCAATGTCAGAACATTCAGATATAAACTCATCTTTTTTCAGCCCATACCCAATAAAACCATCCTTTCTATTCACATAGAGCTTCTGATTGTTGGCTGCTACAATGGTGGCTTTGATGGTGTCAAACGATTTTATTTCTGTTTTCCGCTCTCTCCCTTTTCCGTATTTATCTAATAACCCTTGAAAATAGCTAATGGAATAATCTGTAATATTAGCGAGGTGATGTTCCGTTTCCTTCAGTTCTTCTTCCAGCCGTTTCATTAACTCATCTGCTTTGAACTTATCAAATTTAGAAATTCTCTTAATCTTAATCTCCGTCAGCCTTACAATATCCTCTTCTGTAATTTCTCTGTAAAACTGTTTCTTATACGGGTCTAAACCTTTATCAATGGTAGAGATGACAGCCTCCCAAGTTTCAGATTCTTCAATGTCTCTATAAATCTTATTTTCAATGAATATTTTTTCTAAAGAAGAAAATAGAATTTTCTCTAGCAACCCAGCCTTTTTTATTTCTAATTCTTTGGTCAAAAGCGCAACGGTATGTGCTGTATTTTGCTTTAGAATTTCATTAACCGACATAAAAACTGGTTTGTCGTCGATAATAACGCAAGCATTTGGCGATATAGACACTTCGCAACCTGTGAAGGCATAAAGGGCATCAATTGCAATATCAGGCGACACCCCAGGTGCTAAAGTAATCTGAACTTCCACTTCTTTGGCAGTATTATCTACAACTTGCTTGATTTTTATTTTTCCCTTTTCATTGGCTTTAATGATAGAATCTATCAACCCTGTGGTGGTGGTGCCGAAGGGAATGTCTTTCACCAATAAAACCTTCTTATCTACCGCTTCAATTGTTGCCCTGACTTTTATTCTACCTCCACGTACTCCTTGGTTGTAATCTGAAAAATCTGCCATCCCTCCTGTAGGAAAATCAGGATAGATTTTTGAGTTTTTTCCTTTTAATATACTGATTGATGCCTTGATTAGTTCTATAAAATTATGTGGTAAAATTTTGGTTGAAAGTCCTACGGCAATTCCTTCTACGCCTTGTGCCAATAGCAACGGAAATTTAACTGGCAATGTGACTGGTTCTTTTTTTCTTCCATCATAGGACAACTGCCATTCTGTGGTTTGTGCATTGTAGAGTATTTCTAAGGCGAATTTTGAAGGACGTGCTTCGATATACCTTGGCGCTGCCGCCCGATCCCCTGTTCTAATGTCTCCCCAGTTTCCTTGGGTATCTATCAACAACTCTTTTTGCCCGAGGCTAATCATGGCATCACCAATGGAAGCATCGCCATGCGGATGGTACTGCATGGTTTGACCAATGACATTGGCAACTTTATTATACCTTCCATCATCCATTTCTTTCAGCGCATGCATGATTCTACGCTGTACTGGTTTGAACCCATCTTCAATATATGGAACCGCTCGTTCTAGAATTACATACGATGCGTAATCCAAAAACCACTCTTCATACATTCCTGAAACAGGTGTCACATCATGTATCTTATCTTCGTTAGGGCTTCCTAGGCCATTGTTATTTTCTTCTGTCATTTCACTATTTTAACTACAATAAGTCTTATTTCTATTTTCTCTCACCCACCGTAGCTTTAGCGTAGGCGGGGTCTTATTTTTACCATATAAGATTCATATAAGTTGTTTTGTCTAAGTCTTATTTCTATTTTCTTTTCTCTCACCCACCGAAGCCT
>CAYRIF010000075.1:0-13689 GCA_964424205.1 uncultured Roseivirgaceae bacterium
CATCGAGGTAAAAGAAGATTTTGAAATATTCGTACCACAAATGTTTGAGCCTAACAGCAGTACCAATAACATAGTTAAAGTAAATACCATTGGTATTAAAAATGTGGTATTCAAAATATATAACAGAAGCAACAAGGAAATATTTTCTACAACAGATGGCAGCATCGGGTGGGACGGAAAGTATAACGGGACAGTACAAAACATGGACTCCTATGTATATGTTGTCATTGCTGAAACGTATGCTGGCACAAAAATAACAAGAAAGGGAAGTATTCAACTAGTAAGATAAAGGGGAAGGAAGAAAATTAACATGAGAAAAGCACTACTACTATTACTACTACTTATTGTCATGCTGAGTCATCAGTCTGTGGCACAGGATCCCTATTTTTCACAATTTTATAACTCACCGTTAACAATCAATCCTGCACTTACTGGTATTTCATTTGGCAATATCAGAGCGGGCATTCATTATAGAAATCATTTATCATCTGTGGATCCATTTCAAACCTATGCTTTTTCGTTTGATATGTCATTGTTTGAAAAAAATAAAAATAATAATTTTGGAGGAGTAGGACTAGTAGTCATGAACGATGAATCAGGTGTCGGGTTAAAAAATCTAAAATCGATGTTTTCTTTTGCTTATCATAAGTCCGTAGGCAACAATCAAAATCAATATATCTCTCTCGGCGCTCAGGCAGGAATTGACCAAACAAACCTTGGATTGAGTAGTTTATCGACCCAAAACCAATGGGTATCAGGCAGCGGTTACAATCCTGATCTTCCGCAAGGAGGTGATTATTCAAATGAAAGTGTTTTAAATCTAGATTTTCAGGCAGGTATTTTATGGTATGCCTTTTTAGGTAAAAAATCTACCCTATTTGCTGGAGGTTCTGTTTTTCATATTACCGAACCGAATAAATCATTGACAGGTGAAGATTCTAAATTGGCAAGAAGGTATGTTTTCCATACTGGTGGTAAATTTGGCATCAGCAAGAGGGTAAGCATCATTCCTAATTTTGTTTTTATGCAACAAAACTCATTCCGTGTTATCAATACAGGCGTTTTTGCAGAATATGACCTTTCGACAAAACACGAAAATAAAGTATTCTCCATTGGTGGGTGGGTGAGAAACCTCGATGCCGTTATCATTACAACTGGCTTTGAATTTCAAAAAGTGAGCATCGGATTAAGTTATGATATGATAATAAGTGATTTGAAAGATTTTGCAAGAAAAGGAGGACTAGAAATCAGCTTGGTGTACACATTCAAAAAGAATATTACCAATAGCGCTAAATTACGTGCCAACCCTAGTCCAAAACTATAATGAAGATGAATAAATTAATACTGACCATAATTTTCATTATACTTTGTGCGGTAAGCATAGAGGCGCAGAATATCAAAAGATTCAGAGATCTTTCTAATGAATATACTTTGGAAGAAAAACAAGGCATCGCCAATGCACTATTCAACTCAGGAAAATACTATGGAGCGATCGATTATTACAATCAAATACTTGCAGAAGATAAAGAAGATACGCACGCCAAATACCAACTGGCAGAATCCTACAGGAATCTAAGATACTATGAGCAAGCAGCAGCTAGTTATGCGGCAATTCCAACGGACAGCAAAGAATTTCCGCTGGCTGTATTTTGGAAAGGAATGATGCTAAAAGCGGTTGGAAATTATGATGCCGCTAGTGATACCTATAAAAAATTCATCCTTAACAACCCTGAAAACCAAACAGAAAAAATTGAGCAAGCAAAAGCTAAAATAAAATCTTGTGTAGTTGCAAAACAAATACTTGCCAATAGAAGCAACATAACACTTACGTCCAAAACTATGACTAGCGGCAAGACTGCTTTTGGCGTCACAGACTTTGATGACACTCAAATTATTTATACAGGTATAAAGGAGTTGACCGTACAAAAAAAGGAAAAATTAGAAACATTCACCGGTGAATATGATACCATTTATGTCAATAGACTATTTAAAGGAATTATTTCAAATCAGGGCATTTCAAATAAACAAAGTATTAACATCAAGCCAGATTCTAAATACTGGAGTCTCGGTAGTGCCTCTTTTTCTCCTGATAAGAAAAAACTGTACTATACTGTTTGTAAAACAGTAGGTGCAAATAATGACTGTCAAATTTATTATAGCAAAAGAAAATCAGACAACTCGTGGTCTAATCCAGTAAAACTTAGTGAGCCGGTCAATAGCGTAGGATACTCCTCTAAACATCCCAATGTAATTGCTGACACAGAAGGCGGAGAAATTCTATTTTTCTCTTCTAACAAGATTGGTGGACAAGGTGGCTTCGATCTTTGGTACTCCAAAATAGATATCGAGGGAAACATTAAATATGCCTACAATCTAGGAAAATCTGTGAATACTTCACAAGATGAAATCACCCCGTCATACAACGAAAAATCAGGCAATCTATTCTTCAGTTCAAACGGACACCCAGGACTTGGTCAATATGATGTTTTCATGGTTAAAATGAATTTACAAAATAAGGTTGGTAAAATATACAATTTAGGGTCACCAGTAAATAGCAGCGCTGACGACACCTACTTCAACATTTCAAATAACCCTACACAAGGATACTTAGCGTCAAACAGATCAAATAATGATGTTGATTCAAGTGCCACCTGTTGCGACAGGCTATACACCTTAGGATTTGAGGCACCATTTACTTATAAAAAGCTACCCAACCATGTAACCGAGATCAAAGGTTTTGGAGAAAATGATGCTTATTTTAAACTTTTTAACGAACCATTTACCTACAGATTCCTCGAAGGCTCATTTGATTACGCAGATTTGATGGAAATTGATGACATCAGTATCAATGGTAGTTTGATTAAAGATAACAAAGCAGTTGCCAACAAAAAGGTTTTACTGGTAGACGAGAATGGCAAAATTCTGGACAGTACAATTTCCGACAGTGAAGGAAGTTTTGAATTCAAAAAACTACCTACCGACATAAAATACCATGTCATGCTGGCAGAGCAGGATAATGATATGACTGTCTTGATAGACTTTAAAGATAAAGGTGGAAACATTGTCGAAAGCATAAACTCGGAAGACAATAAAGATTTCTTTAGGTATAATACATTGGCATATCAATCTTCAGGAAATATGCTCATGAATGAAGATGATATTTCAATTTCAGGAAGTTTATTAGACAACAACAGACCCGCTGCCAACAAAAAGGTTTTCTTGGTGGATGAGCATGGAAAAGTTATTGATACCGCCATATCAGATGATGAAGGGAATTTTACTTTCAAAAAACTACCTGCAGATAAGAATTATAGCGTTTTGCTTGATGAAAATGATAGTGATATGAGTGTCATGATTGACTTCAAAGACAGCAACGGGAAAGTTACAAAAACGCTTAATTCCACTGACAACAAGGACTTTTTCAAGTATAATGCACTGGCATTTGAATCAGCTGAAAGTTCATATATGGATGAACACGATGTCTCCATACGTGGAAGTCTATTGGCTGACAACAAACCCGCCGCCAATAAAACGGTACTGCTTGTAGATGCTGATGGCAATGTGGTTGACACGGCTGTCTCAGATGATGAAGGTAACTTTACCTTTAAGACTTTACCCTATAGCAAGGATTACAAAATTGTATTGGATGAAAGTGATGCAGGAATGAGTATCGCATTAAATTACAAAAATAATAAAGGGGAGACTGTAAAAGAAGTCACTGCTGCTACAGACAAAAATATGTTTAGGTATAAAAATCTTGATACCTATGCGTCACATTTGGCACTTGATTCCCAAAATGACAACTCTAAAATAAAACTGTCAAGCAAAGAAATTAATGACTTAAGAAAAAACATCAAATGGCTGATGACCTATTCTGACTATGAGGAATTACATAACACCTATCAAACAGCGTTGACAGACTTCATAAATTTAAGGGTACAAATTGGTGCTTATTCTAAGCCAAAAGCTAATTTGTTTAAAAATATTACTACTTTAGGGCAAATTGATAAAGAGCAAGTGAAAAGTCTTACAAAATACTTGGTTGGTAATTTTGATGACCTTCATAAAGCAGAAATATTAAGAAAAAAAGCAATTAAAGCGGGCATTTCGGACGCATTTATAGCAGTTTACCACAATGGCACGAGAATTGCAATACTGTTATATCAAAGAGGATATTAGTTTATTAGAAAGTGAAAAATAACATTTTTAAGCATATCATGACAAGTATAAAGCGCCCAGGAAGGGTAGCCGTGCTGTTATTATTAATGTTTATTGTTTCCGCTTCCACCCCTAAAATAATGCGTGCTGTAGACACACACGCAAAGGTGAAAACAATATTTATCTATAACTTCTCTAAATATATAGAATGGCCAGTAGCCATGCATGAAGGTGATTTTGTGATAGGTGTGTACGGTGATTATCCAGCCATCTATGAAGAGTTAACCAAAATGGCGCGCACAAAAAAAGTAGGAAGTCAAAACTTTAAGATTGTTAAATATAATTCGATTAGTGACATCAAAAAATGTCACATATTATATATTGTAAGAGATAGAAGCAAAGAATTACCTAAAGTAATTGCAAAACTAAGGGGTAAAAACACACTGATTGTTACAGATAGTGAGGGGTTGGCGAGAAGAGGAGCTGCAATCAATTTTTACAACTTTCAGAGCAAGCAGCGGATGGAAATCAACCCTAAAAACATACAAAAATACAAACTAAAGGTAAGTGGTCAATTATTGGCCTTATCAAAAGTAATTAAATAATGAATATTAGAGTTTTCATATCGCTTATCATACTTACACTTTCAACGGTAGTTGCAAAGGCGCAAACTAGCGTGTTGCAAGATGCAATGCTATATTATGAAAAAGGCGAATTAGACAAGGCTCAATCTAATATTGACATTGCTATTAAAAACAAAAAATTGAAAAAAGATCCTACAGCTTGGTATTTAAGAGGATTTATATATAAGGATATTTACAAGAAAAATCCTGCTGCTGACTCACTTTCTGAAACAAGAGACACATCAGTGAATGCCTTCTTGAAATTATTGACATTTGACGATACAGAAAAATATCAGAAAGATTGTCAGAGCAATTTCAAATTCTTAGCATCCACCTATTATAACGATGCGATTAGAACACTTGAAAAAGGAAAATTTAAGCAATCATTGAAGTTTTATAACTCATTTGAAAATACATTGTTTCATGCCAAAGACACGAGTATCAACTTGAAGCAGTATGAAATAAATTATTACTTGTCTAAAGGCTCTAAGTATTCGGAATTGTATAAAAAGGACAGTAAAAAAGAATACCTAAACAAAGCCATAAAAGCTTACAACTTTGTCATTGCAAAAGACGCAGAAAACGTTAAAGCCAACTATAACCTAGGGGTGATTTATTATAATGAGGCGGTTGCCATTATTAACAATGTCGATTACGGTGATGAAATTGATTTAGTAGCATTTTCGCAATTAGAAGATAAATCAATTAATCTTTTCAAGCAGTCATTGCCGTTCATGGAACGCGCTTATCAAAAAGATCCTAAGAATAGGGACACGTTGCAAGGATTAGCTGGAATCCATTTCGGACTTAGAAATATGGATAAATCTAATGAGTTCAAAGAAAAACTAGCAGCACTTGACAAATAAACTCATATAACTTTCCAAAAGTTTAAAACTTTTGGAAAGTCTCAAAAAAAAATCGACCACAATTAAAATTGTGGTCGATTAGCATTAAACTCTTATGTATTTTCAGCTGCTTAAGCTACTTTTACATTGATAGCGTTTAAGCCTTTTTTACCTTCAGTTACTTCATACTCTACTGTATCTCCTTCATTGATTTCATCAATCAATCCAGAAACATGTACGAAATATTCTTGGTTTGACTCACTGTCAATAATGAAACCAAATCCCTTTGCATTGTTGAAAAACTTTACTGTACCTTTATTCATTGTAATATTGTTTTGATTATAATTTACGTAAAGGTAGTATTTATAATATGATATCTCAGTTTTTTAGATAAAATCTCATATAATACTTTCCCAATCCACCCCTTCATATACACTGCTGATACCATCCTTCAGTTTAATATTATAGTGCCACCCCGCTTCTTTTAGTATGCTTACGTCCATTAATTTACGTGGCGTCCCATCTGGTTTTGTGGCATCAAATTTCAATTCACCCTCATAACCTACAATTGATTTGATTAACGTCGCCAACTCCTTGATGCTCACATCTGTACCAGTGCCTACGTTGACAAATTGCGCCTCATCATAGCTTTGCAACAAAAAATAACAGGCTGCTGCCATATCATCTACATGCAGAAATTCACGTTTCGGCGAACCAGTCCCCCAAATTTCTACAGCAGGTTGATGCGCCACTTTTGCAGTATGAAATTTTCTTAGTAACGCAGGCAACACATGTGAGTTTTGCAAGTCATAATTATCATTCGGCCCATACAGATTAGTAGGCATCGCCGAGATGAAATTACACCCATATTGACTTCTGTACGCTTCGCACATTTTTATGCCCGAAATCTTAGCAATGGCATAGGGTTCATTGGTGGATTCCAGTAGTCCAGTTAGTAAATATTCCTCTTTTAACGGTTGCGGCGCCATTTTAGGGTAAATACATGAAGATCCTAAAAACAATAATTTCTTCACATCATTGCGATAACTCTGATGAATCACATTATTTTGAATCATCAAATTATCATACAAGAATTCTGCTCGATAAATATTATTTGCTTGTATCCCTCCGACCTTTGCCGCTGCCAATACTACAATATCCGGTTTTTCAGATTCGAAAAATGCTTCTACTTCTTGCTGATTTCTAAGGTCTAATTCTGATGATGTTCGTAACACAAAATTTTCAAACCCTTCACTTTTCAGCTTCCTTAAAATGGCGGAACCGACCATTCCACGGTGACCAGCAATGTATATTTTATCTTCTTTTTTCACTTGGTTTTCTATTCGTAATAATTCAAAATTTTATGACCACCTTTTTTCAAGTACTCATCTTTTTTAAACAATTTCAAATCTGACAACACCATTTCCTTGACCATGGCTGCCAAATCATATTTTGGTTTCCACCCCAATTTTTCTTTTGACTTGGTAGGATCACCGATCAATAAATCTACTTCTGTGGGCCTAAAATATTTTTTATCAATCGCTAAAACTTCTTTTCCGATCGGAAGTTGAAATTCATCATTCGTGCACTTTGCTATTTTAGCTATCTCCTTCACTCCTTCTCCGTCAAAAGACAATTCAATTCCTAATTCTGCAAAAGTCATTCTTACAAAATCTCTTATTCTAGTAGTTACACCAGTAGCAATTACATAATCTTCCGGTTTATCTTGCTGTAAAATCAGCCACATCGCCTCCACAAAATCTTTGGCATGCCCCCAGTCTCGCTGTGCATCCAGATTGCCGAGATAGAATTTATCTTGTAGTCCAAGTGCTATTCTTGCTGCTGCCCTCGTAATCTTACGAGTAACAAAAGTTTCTCCTCGAACCGGTGATTCATGGTTAAATAAAATACCGTTGGTGGCAAACATATCATAAGCCTCTCTGTAATTCACCGTAATCCAATAGCCATAAAGTTTTGCCACGGCATACGGCGATCGTGGGTAGAAAGGCGTGCTTTCTGATTGTGGGACTTCTTGCACCAAGCCGTAAAGCTCAGAAGTAGAGGCTTGATAAATTTTTGTTTTACCAATTAGTCCTAATATTCTCACGGCTTCCAAAATTCTTAATGTACCCAAACCATCTACATTGGCAGTATACTCTGGACTGTCAAAACTCACCTGCACATGTGACATGGCTCCCAAATTATAAATTTCGTCAGGCTGTACTTCTTGTACAATTCGGATGATATTGGTAGAGTCGCTCAAATCACCATAATGCAATTTGAATTTTATATCTTTTTCATGGGTGTCTTGGTATAAATGGTCTATTCTATCTGTATTGAAAAGCGAACTTCTTCGTTTGATGCCATGCACTTCATAGCCTTTCTTCAAAAGGAATTCTGCTAGATAAGCACCATCCTGCCCCGTTATTCCTGTTATTAATGCTACTTTCATAAATATGTATTCTTTTGATAAGAAATTATTTTTAATTCCTTAGTTACTTTCGTTAACAATCTCCTTATAGAGGTTAATATATTTTTGTGCCATTATCTGAACATCGTACCTTTTTAATGCCAAGTTTCTAATTTCAACACCCTCAAATTTACGCTTTTTATTGAATGTTTTTAAAATTCCATCCTTTAGTGATTCACCACTTATTTTTTCACATAAATAACCATGCTCATCATTCATTATCATTTCTTTAATGCCCCCAATCTTGAAACCAACAACTGGTGTCCCACACATCAACGATTCCACAATCGTATTGGGTAAATTATCTTCTAACGAAGGAATAACAAAAACATCTGCTGCTGAATACACCCAACTCATTTTTTCTTCCTCCTTAATGGTTCCCAAATTAGTGTGATGCTCAATACCTTCAATTGCTTCTACCCTGGCGCCAACAGAGCACAAAAATATATCCTTATCTTCAATTAATTTTATGGCCTGTGCTAAATACTGAAATCCCTTTCTTTCACTAGTCAAAAATTGTGAAACAAACAAAACTATCTTTTTATCATATGGCAGCCCTAACATTTCTCTAGCCTGTCTTTTATCCCGAATCATAAAAATAGAGGAATCAATGCCATTTTGAATTACTTGATGCCGCTTGTTCTTCATCACCAGACTCCCTTCAGACAATTCGGACAGCCACCGTGAGGGAGAAACAATAGTTAGGGGCTTAAAATTTTCAATCGCCCTATACTTGGACAATAAAATTTGATGCGCATAATTTGGGTTCTCTGTTCCATCCAATTGAGGACAGTTTTTACAGTCCACCTGAAACTTCAAGCAGCCACTTGTATAATGACACCCTCCTGTAAATGCATTTAAATCGTGAAACGTCCAAACAACAGGTTTTTTATTCCTTTTAAAAAAGGAGTCATAGTCCAGAAACATGGCAACCCAATGCAAATGAATAATGTCTGCGCGCTGATAAGCATCACTAGTCATGATGTCGTGGTCACTTTCCTGCAAAGTGAAAATATCAAACTTAGCGGGTC
Organism: uncultured Roseivirgaceae bacterium; assembly: GCA_964424205.1. GTDB lineage: Bacteria > Bacteroidota > Bacteroidia > Cytophagales > Cyclobacteriaceae > CAYRIF01. Next base: position 9,128 of record CAYRIF010000075.1, read on the forward strand.
TTCCTGCTAATATTTCTTTTCGCTTCTGCTTATATGTTTGTTTTAAACCAAATTTATATAATATCCTATCCAATATGCTTAATGGTTCTTTTGAAAACACTTTACGCCCCTCAAATTTCTTTTTGTTTTCAATTAAACATAAAAACTCTGAATTGATATTTTTTTTCAACAGGCCAGTATGCAAGCGCCGAGCAGCTTGCGCCGCACCGCCATCGTCAGAAGTATTTATATGTAAAATATTCACCAGTTTTTAAAATCCTAGTTTTTTGAAAATATTTTTAAACAGTTGCAAGATTAGCGGTCTGACACTTTTCCTAAATTCCTCCGCAGCATCACTCTCCTTAATCAACTCTATATATTCTTTCCTGAATGACTCAATATTATTACTATTCATATAATTCAACAATGAAGTACGCTTTTCATCCGCATCAGTGAGCATTGATTCATCGCTTACCCTATAATCATACAAAACCTCTTTCACATACCTTATCTCCCAATCCGAAAAATCCAAAGAAACCACAAAATTCCAATCTTCATAACCCATAAAAGGCATATTCCGATCGTATCCTCCAATCTCATCCAAAGCAGCTTTTCTGATCACCGCACAAGCGTCAATTGCATTCCATACAAATTGTCGTCTTCTATTATATTTACCTGCTTTTCTAATACCATTTCTTGTGCCAAAAAGCTGCGCATCGCCATACACCATTCCAACTTTTGGGTTTTTGTCCATAATCTCAATGCCGTACTTGATATAATCAGGCCGAATCATATTATCACTATCAAGTGGTAATATATAGTCTCCTTTCGCTAATTTAACACCATTATTCCTTGCGTCCGCAAGTCCTGTATTTTCTTGATTCAACACAAAATACCCTTTCTCTTCTAGTTTTTTTAACGTTTCAATGGTTTGAGCATCTGTAGAGCCATCATTGACGATGATGATTTCATACACTGACTTATCGGGATATTGCTCCACACTCGCGATTGCCTCTTCGATATATTGGCCATGGTTATAGCAAGGAATGACAACTGACACTCTTATTTGATTACTCACGATATGTTCTGTTTTATTTTTTTAAAAAATTTAAAAATAGCAGTCTCCCTCACTACATTTTTAAACGGTCTCGACACATTTCTTGCAAATCCTTTTCTTTTGCTTTTTGACTCCATGACTGGCTGTACATAATACCGTTTTACGATTGCCCAAAATGCACCGAATGCCAGTGGGATTCTCCTTAGAAAATGAATACTCCTATAGTTTGTTGCGTTCTTAATGATTTCCGAAAATACGATTATGGCAATATTTAAATGCGCAAAATTAGCTTCAAATTTTTTGGAACCTACCAAACTAGCATAACGCGTGACAAACTCACCAGATAAGCCATCCATTTTTTTATAATATCCAGGAAAATTCAAGGTTTTTACTTTTCCATAGGCGGCAAGTGCTCCTAGACACACCCAATCGTGCAACATCACCCTATACAAGGGGATTTTTAAAATCAATTCTTTGCGCATAAATCCGTAGTACATGCCACAATAATGCATGGTCTTGTAGGATTCACTGACGCGCTTCACCGCACTTTCCATTTCAAAAGTATAGTCAGGTTCTATAAAAAAACTACCATCCTTCCGCTGGTTATAAAACTGCCCCGATATAACAGAATAAGTGCTGTTTTTCTCCATAAAATCAACATAGCGTCCTATTACATCTTCTCCAAGCCAATCATCATCTGCCAACCACATATAATATTTTCCGTTGGCTTGTTGCAAAACAAAATCATTGTTATATATAAAATTAATCCCAGGATTCTGTTGTCGAAAGTATTGAATTCTATCATCTTCTTGCTGCATTTTCGAACACACTTCCTTCGTATCGTCTGGGGAAGCATTGTCTGATATGATTATCTCAATATTTTTGTAACTTTGATTCTGAATAGAAGCCACTGCCCTTTTGAGAAGTGCCGACCTGTTGTAGCTTGGAATCCCGATACTTACCAAAGGCTGCACCGCTGCATGAACGGTATCGTTATGCTCATTTTTTTTCTCCACTACTTTATTCACTTCTTTAACCCACATTATTCACCGTTTTAACAAAGTACATTTGTCACACCCTTACTGTCAGCTAATTAAATGGCATTCCGCTTAAAATCAAATAGCCCAAATTTGCAGTACTTGCAGTGAGCTTGGCGCATCTGCTTCGCCTGGCTGGCAGACAGGTTGCAAAATCCTCGAAATATACTCATATATCTTCGGTTTTCTCCAGATTGCTATCGGAATCACATATACACCAAGCCAATCACATGAATAATACGGGATATTAACTCATGTCAAGTTTACGCAACAAAGATAAAAATATTATTGGGTTTTTGATGGTCAAAAAAGTGAATATATTTTTGACAAGTAAGCAGTGCTCCGACACCAAATAATTTATCTAAAGTTTCCTATTTTATCCAATAAAAATGTAATCACAACCCTAAACAGTAGTAGATTCTAACTATTACAAGGCATAAAAACTGTCACAATAAGGAGCGAAAACAATTCTAAAAAAAACACACATTAAGTAAAAATAAAATACTAGCTTTGACCTCTATAATGTGTTACATCGCTCGCAACGGACAGTCGTAATATACCACTTTTAACGATTGTTTTTTTGCCCATCGCAAACATACATTATTTGAATTTAGTCATTTAAATTGAATCTATGAATTGTCGTCATTGTCATACAAAACTAAAAAATATATTTGCGGATTTGGATTTTTCTCCAATCTCTAATGCCATGTTGAGTAAGCAACAGTTACATGCACCAGAAAAATACTATCCACTTAAAATCTATGTCTGTGATCAGTGTTTTTTAGTACAAGTAGATGAAATGGAGAAAGCAGACAATATCTTCGATGAAGAATACACCTATTTTTCCTCTTACTCGACATCACTACTGGCACATTCTAAAAAATATGTGGACATGATGGTGGAACGCTTTCAATTCAATAATAATTCTCAAATTATTGAGATAGCATCAAACGATGGGTATTTGCTACAATACTTTAAAGAAAAAAACATACCTGTACTGGGTGTTGACCCCACTGCCAACACCGCTGAGGCGGCGAAAAAAAAGGGGATTGACACCATGATTAATTTTTTTGGGGCGGATTTTGCAACAGTAGATTTGGTTGATAAAGGCATTAAAGCTGACTTAATATTGGGCAATAATGTGTTGGCACATGTTCCGGATATTAACGATTTTGTAAAAGGAATGAAAATCGCCTTAAAAGATGATGGGGTGATTACCATGGAATTCCCACATTTAATCCGACTAATAGATGATTTTCTTTTTGACATGATTTATCATGAGCATTTCTCCTATTTATCTTTCTATACTGTCGCTAAAATTTTTGAAGCACAGGGTTTGGAAATGTTTGATGTGGAAATAGTACCTACCCATGGAGGTTCACTAAGAATTTTCGCAAAACACAAAAATGATACGTCTAAAGAAATCTCTCCAAGGGTAGCAGCACTATTGGAAGACGAAATACAAAGGGGTGTTAACCATCTGGAATACTATAATGGCTATCAAAACGAAATAGAAAAAATAAAATATGATACATGGTCTTTTCTAATAGAACAAAAAAGAAAAGGAAAAAAAGTAGTGGGGTATGGTGCAGCGTCAAAGGGAAATACACTTTTTAATTACTGCGGTATTAAAGGTACTGATCTTATAGAATTTGTGGTGGACTTATCTCCCCACAAACAAAATAAATTTTTACCAGGCAGTCACATACCGGTTGTTGAAGAACAAAAACTAAAAGACGAGCAACCAGATTATGTAATTATAATTCCTTGGAATTTGAAAGATGAAATTAGTTCGCAACTGTCCTATATTAGGGATTGGGGTGGGAAATTTGTAATATTTGTTCCATCACTGACTGTATTTTAATTAGTACTATTGGCAAAAAAATGGCTGGAAAAAATACCATGGGCGACCAACTTCTTAAGTTAATAGAAAGATTATTTCCGTTAAACCGAAGCATCACTGGCGATGGCGTGCGCAAAACATTAGCGATACTAGCAGAGACAATTCCTTTAAAAATCTGTGAGGTGCCAACAGGAACAAAAGTACTTGATTGGACTGTGCCAAAGGAATGGAATATAACGGATGCGTGGGTAAAAAATAGTAAAGGTGAAAAAGTAATTGATTTTAATAACTCAAACCTTCACATCTTAAATTACAGTATTCCTGTGCATCAAAAAATTTCGCTTGACAAATTAAAACACCACCTCCATACACTGCCCGATCATCCAGATTGGATTCCTTACAGGACTTCATATTATAATGAAAACTGGGGATTTTGTTTGACCCATAATCAATTAAATGCGTTGGAAAATGGAGAATATGAGGTGTATATAGATTCATCTTTAGAAAATGGGTCACTGACATATGGCGAGTATTTTATACCAGGAAAAACAGAAAATGAAATATTAATTTCAACGCATATTTGCCATCCATCCCTAGCCAATGACAACTTATCTGGCGTTGCAGTTGCCACGCAACTTGCGGCGTA
>CAYRIF010000076.1:0-10765 GCA_964424205.1 uncultured Roseivirgaceae bacterium
ATACTATTCCGTCTGGTTTTAGAATAGTATTGGCATATATATTCATCTTTTCAGAAAGATATTTGTAGAAAATGAAACCCAAGATGTAATCTCGAAACTCGTCGGCATTCATTTTTCCTCTTAGCGTATTGGCTATATTCCACAGTTGTTGTTCGAGTTGTTTTTTTTGGTCTTCACTCATTTATTTTTGTCTAATTTTTTGTTTAAGTATCAAAGTTACATTTTTTGCTTTGATTAATCGGTTGAGCGTGGGCAAAATGACAATTGCCAAATCACTCACAATTTCTGTATTTATGGTAGCCTTCAATTAATCTTGCAGTCTTATTTTTTCTTTTGGCTTATTTTTTCACCTAGCGTTTAGCTGGTTACGTCTCTATAACTTAGATACTGCTATATTTCTTGGCTACAAGTTACTATTCTTTGCTAATTTTACAAAAGAAGGTTTGTGGATTAACAGCAGTATGTTGATTGCTACTCAATCAAATAAGACAACCCAAATACGACATTTGCCTTCGGCATGGGCACAAATTCTTTTTCGCTGTAGGCAGCATCAAAAATGTTGTTAAACAATGCATAGAGCGTCATAGATTTGAAATGACCGGTCACTTTTGCATCCATTACATGGTAACTATTGGTGGGGCGTTCTACAAATCTGTAAGAGATGCTTTGTTCCAGAAAGGCTAGAAATTTAGTATCTAAGGTAGCTGTAAAGTGATGTTTGATGGAGGTATTAATGAGATATCGAGACTTAAATACAGCTATATTGTTATAATCATCTTCCAAAAATGTATAGTTTAATTTGAAGGATTGCTCAAGCGCATTGATTTGGAATTGATAGCCAGCACTCGCTTCAAATCCTGCGGTGGTGATTTTTCGTAGGTTTTGGGCTAAATAAAATGGGCTGTCTGTTGTTGCTTTTACATAATCAATCAGATCACTTGCTTCCCTTCTGAATAAGGCAGTGCTGAAAGTGAAGTTGTCGGCATTGTATTTCATACCCACTTCTTGCGCTGATGATTTTTCGGGCTTTAAATTGCTGTTGCCTGATAGGAGGTTGGGAATGTTGATATATAATTCGGTGTAGGTCGGCACTCGGTACGAGTAGCCTAGGTTGCCATAGATTTTGATTTTATCGTTGATTTTGTAACCAATATCGATGCCTGGAAAAGCATGGAATTTAAAATCTGAAAAGTAATTCAAGGAAACGCCGGGGGTGATGTCTAATTTATTCCCTAGCAGGGTGAATCGCTGTTCCAAAAAAGCACTGAATTGTGTCCTGTTTTGCTCGCCTAGGTTATTGCTAGACAACGTGATTTTTGCCACCTCAATACCGAAACCTGTGATGCCAATTTTTGATAAATAGGAAGCATTAATTTCAGCACCTATTTTATTGGAGGTGTTGTGATTTTCTGGAAAACCCGCATCTTCACGCTTTAATGTGAACTTGTCTTGGTTTCTTTTCCAGAATATTTTTGGTTTGATGCGTAAGTTGTTTTTGTTGATTTTTGTGGAGATGCCGACCAAACTTGTTGCTGTTTCTTCGTACTCGTTAAAGTCGGGGTTGTTGGTGTAAAAATTATTAGCGCCAAATTTACGGTTGCCATAACTTGCGATGAGATTAATGGGTAATTTGCTGGTATTGAAACTGCTTTTGATGAAATAATTTTTATTTTTGAAATCAGTGTTCTCTCGATAGCCATCGCTCGTATTGTTAGAAGCATACACTTGGTGGGAGGAGCTTCCTAATTTTAGTGTACCAGAGAGGCTGACAGATTTCCGATCAAACGAACCTAAAGCAACTTTAATTGTGGCTTGGGTATTTACATTTTTTTTGGTAACAATATTGATGGCGCCTGAGAAAGCATTTTGCCCAAAAATCCTTGCTGCAGGTCCTTTTATAATTTCTATTCGTTCAATATTCTCCAATGGAATCATCATATTCATGGTGTGATGCCCTGTTTGTGGGTCTTCGGTTTTGAATCCATCAATGAGTATTAGCGTCTGCTCAAAACTTCCCCCACGAATGTATAAATCAGATTGCATGCCGTCTATTCCTCGCCTTCGCACATCAATTCCTGCGACCTGTTGCAATAGATCAGCAACATTGGTGGCGGCACTTCTTTGAATTTCTTTGGAAGAAATAATATTTATAGTGCGCGAGTTTTCTGCAAAGGGTAAATCTATTCTGCTAGATGATATGATCACTTCCTTGAGTTTGATGGTATCGTTTTGTGCTATTAAAGTGTTGCATATCACTGAGAGCAGGATGAATATTATTTGTTTTTTTGCCATCATATTTTTGTCATAAAAAAATCCATGCTATAAATGTATAACATGGATTATGTTGCTTAATTTGTATTTTGAATCGTAAGTATCTGCGGTTATCAACCCGAGCATGGTAAGCCAATCGGAGAATAAAATAGCCTTATCTTCCAAATCATTTTCGGAAGTATCAATGCCTAAACCATGACTTGCTAGGCGTAGTAAAGATTGATTTTTGTTAAAGGTACATTTACAAATACTGATAGATAGTCGAGCAATGTTAATTGCTTTATGAAGGCTTGCAAAGATCGCATAGCTTTTTCTAGTCCATCTTGAAAAGACTAAAATACTATTTGATTTTTTGTTCTGTGATTTCATTTGCGACAAAATTAATAATATTTTGAAATTAAAAGCAACAATTCACAAGCTACTATTTCCATGGTCTGTGTCCTTTTCCCATGGTCTGTGCCCTCTTTTCCATGGTTTGTATCTTCACTAGACCATCATGTCAAACGGTCTGCGAGGACACGGACCTAGGAGCGGGGAGAGGCTTTAACCCATTGCTCCATCAACACTAATCACCGCACCACTGATATATGCTGCCTCATCTGATGCCAAAAACAGGTATGAGTTGGCGACATCTTCTGGTGTCCCCAGTCTATTGAGGGGAGATCTTTTCATCATCATTTCTACTACTTTTTCAGGGATGCTCTTTATCATTTCAGTAGCAATGAAACCTGGTGCGACGGCATTGACAGTGATATTGTATTTGCCAAGCTCTTTGGCAAGAGATTTGGTAAAACCAATCAAACCTGCTTTGGTGGTGGCATAGTTTGTTTGCCCAAAATTACCGTACAATCCCACGACCGATGAGGTGTTGATGATTCTACCATAATTATTATCAACCATATAGGGCGAAATGGCTTTGGTGCAATTGAAAACACCGGTCAGGTTGACATCGATTACTTGTTGCCATTCCGCAAAAGTCATTTTCTTAAAAGTAGCATCACGGGTGATTCCTGCATTATTGACGAGGATGTCAATCTTTCCATATTTTTCGGCTACCAATTTTGCCATTTTTTCTGTCTCTTCAGCATTGGTGGTATCTAAGACATGCGCATCACAAGCATAGCCTTTTGATTCTAATGCTGCTACAGTTTCGGCACATTTTTCTTTGTTGATATCCCAAATAATCACCGTAGCACCTTCTTTGGCAAATTTGAAAGCGGCAGCTTTTCCGATGCCTGCAGCACCACCTGTAATGATGGCAATTTTATTTTTTAGCCTTGTCATTGATTTTATTTTTCTTGAGTTTAGAATAGAAATAACCTGTTATAATTAATAAGATAATTGAAATAAGCTGTGAGTGCGTCAATACATTTTCAATGATGTACCCTCTCGCATAGTCACCTCTGAACATTTCTAGAATTCCTCTGGCAATGGCATATAACATCACATAAGTTAAGAATATTTGACCATGGAATTTTTTTCGTTTTTTTAGAATAATAAGTACTACAAAAATAGTCAAAATACTAAAGGCGCTGTATAATTGTGTGGGATGTAGTGGTGTGTTTAGGGGTTTTGCCATGCATACTGCGTCTGTAAAGATTACCGAGAAAACACCGTCGTATGGCGTTCCATGACAGCAGCCTGCATTGAAGCAGCCGAGCCTTCCAAAAAAATGAACGATAGTACCAGAGATGGCAATAATGTCTAGCATCTGCATCGCAGGTAGTTTCTTGATTTTGAAATATATAAATAAGGAAGTAATGGCAAAAATCAACGAACCATAAAACACAAAGCCACTGCCGCCGCTTTTTAGCATGTTGCTAGGCGTGCCGAAATAGTAGCTTGGATCCTCGAAAAAGAAAAAGAATTTTCCACCAATTACTGCAGCAACGATAACCATCAGGATTAAGCTATTTGTTTCGTGAAAGGGAATGTCAAGTGTCTTTTTGTATTGGATAGCCGCGTAGAAAGCAGCTAGAATTGCTCCTAAAGCAATCAATGCGCCATACGTAAAGATTGTTATTTCAGCAGGTAAAAATCCCTGCAAAAATTCAGGGACGGGAAATTTAAAAAGTACTGGATGCATATTTATTGCATTTTGATAAGTTCCGAAATTATTTTTGTCATTCCAGGCTCGGCTTTCATGGCAGCAGCCACCACATCTTCGAGCGATACTTCTTTTATTTTTCCAGCAACACCAAGGTCAGTAATTACAGAAATGGCGAAGCAGGGTAAGCCCATTTGTCTGGCAACAATTATCTCTGGTACGGTGGACATGCCTACTGCATCAGCACCGATGATTCGTACATATTTATATTCTGCTGGTGTTTCTAATGTTGGTCCGGTAAGACTGGCATAAACACCTTGTTGATATTTGATATCGTTTGCTTTGGCAATTGCTACTGCCTGTGCAATCATTTTTGTATCATAAGGCTCGCTCATGTCAGGAAATCTTGGGCCAAATTCTACAGGATTCTTTCCACGCAATGGACTTTCAGGAAGCAAGTTGATATGGTCATTAAGGATCATCAAGTCACTGATTTCATAATCAGGATTCACCCCGCCTGATGCGTTGGAGACAAATAATTTTTGGATGCCTAAAAACTTCATTACTCTCACTGGGAATGTCACTTCTTGCATCGAGTAGCCTTCGTAATAGTGAAAGCGCCCCTGCATGACCACGACCTCTTTTCCGCCAAGTTTACCAAAGATTAATTTTCCTTTGTGACTTTCTACCGTAGAGACAGGAAAATTTGGAATGTCTTCGTACGGGATGGTATGTGAAATTTCTACTTCATTGACCAGTGCGCCCAGCCCAGTGCCTAGAACAATGCCAAATTGTGGTGTTGCTGTATTTTGACTTTGTATGTATTGTACCGCTTCGTTTATTTTAGTGCGCATATTTTATCATTTTAAAATTTGACAAATATACGGAATTACAGTTTTATGATTCCAAAAAGTGAGCAAATTCTATAATCAGAGAATCTAGGGATTTGAATGTTTCATACTTCCGGAAGTTTAGTTGCGATGAATTTAATGTATGCGTTTTTTATTATTTTTGGTCGGGGTGAGCCGAAGTATTCACCAGTTTAACAAAATACGTTTGTAATACCTTCGCTATCAGCTTATTATCCTGTACTTTGCTGAGAATAAAATAGCCCAAATTTGGGGAGCTTGCAAAGTGCTTGGCGCATCTGCTTCGCCTGCCTGCCAGATAGGTTGCAAAACCCTCGAAATATACCCATATATCTTCGGTTTTCTCCCGATAACTTTCGGGATCGCATATATTCCAAGCTAATCTCATCAATAATCTGGCTTAGATAACTGTTTTATATGATTTTACTATAATCGCTTTCCTAACCCGAAGTATTCACCGTTTTAACAAAATACTTTTGTAACTTACTTATTATCAGATAATTACCCGGCAATTCGCTGAAAATCAAATAGCCCAAATTTGGGATGCTTGCAATTATCTTGGCGCATCTGCTTCGTTGCAAAACCCTCGAAATATGTCCATATATCTTCGATTTTTGACGCCTTGCATATACACCAAGCTAATCACATGAATATTCCGGGCTAACTACTTGATTTTTAATGTATCATTCTGGGGGTTAAATCCCTCGCCTTCAGGCGAGGGTAGTTTAGTTAATAAAATTATTTATCCAAAAGAAATTTACTTTCATTACCTTTTTATTTATCTTGCGATGTATTTATACTTTTATTATAAAAGGATATATAATAATATGTATTTAATTTAGAAATGTTGTGAAATACATAGGTATGTGAATAAAAAAATACAAATGACAAACAATACAAGTTTAGAAATATACAACCAGCCTGATTTATGGATAAAAACCTATAATCAGCTACAGAATCATCAAGAGGCACTTTCAAAGTTTTTAGCGATGGTTTACGGTTTTGATGATTTAAGTATAGTTTTAACAGGTGCAGGAACATCAGCTTTCATTGGCAAGGTGTTACAAGGGCCTTTTCAAAAGCGTACGAATATACCGACAAGAGCAATAGCAACAACAGATTTGGTGTCACACCCTTCGATGTTCTTCCAAAGTGGTAGAACAACGTTATTGGTGTCATTTGCTCGTTCAGGCGATAGTCCGGAAAGTGTAGCGGCTGTTGAGCTAGCTGATGAAGTTTGTGATAATGTTTATCATTTAATTATTTCATGTAACCAAAATGGTAAATTGGCTCGTAGTAAAAACCCATCAAACAAATACATATTTATTTTACCAGAGGGAGCAAATGACAAAGGTCTGGCGATGACTGGAAGTTTTACTTCTATGCTTCTAGTTGGACTTCTAATTGCTAGAATTGAAGATTTGTCATCACTAAAATCTCAGGTTCTCCAATTGTCAGATTATGCCAATGAAGTGCTTGATAATTATATTGAAAAGCTTAAGCAAGTGGCAGCGTTGGATTTTAAAAGGGCAGTTTTTCTGGGGTCAGGTCCGCAATTAGGAGTTGCGGAGGAATCACATTTAAAGCTGCAAGAACTAACAGATGGTATTGTTATTTGTAAGCATGATTCTTTTTTGGGATTTAGGCATGGACCAAAAGCTATTATCGATGATTCTACATTAATTGTTTATTTATTTTCAAATAATACTTTTGTTCAACAGTATGAGGAAGATTTAATACAGCAAATAAGTAATGGAGGAAAAGGAATATATAGCATAGCGATTATGGAAAGCGATAATGATGAAGTAGCTGTAGACCTTAAGATTATTACAGGCAATGCGCATGAGAACCTTGATGAAGAGTTTCTTGCAGTATGCAATATATTGCCTGCGCAGCTATTAGGCTATTTTAAATCTCTACAGCTAGGTATTAATCCTGACAATCCATCTATAAGTGGTGCTATTTCTAGAGTTGTAAAAGGTGTTGAAATTTATCCATATCAGGAAGTATTAAAAAATGTATAACAAAGTGGGTGATTACACGCTAGTTGTTTGTCCAAATCCTTCGATTGATATTTTGGCGTTTTTGGATGCGATTAACGAGGCAGAAATAAATAGAATAAGGGAAGAGCGCCACTATCCGGGAGGAAAAGGAGTGCATGTTGCACTGAGTGCTGCGGAAATGGGAGAGGATATTATTTTACTAGGTTTTTGGGGAGGAGCGACAGGAAAGTGGGTGAAGGAGACATGTGAAAAAATGCATCAAAATATTAGATGTATTGGACCTGAATTACATGGTATGACCAGGAGTTGTTATACATTTAAATCAGATGGCGTGTTTAATGATACAGAGATATTAGGCGTAGGACCTTCTTTAAGTACAAGTGATGCGGACTTATTAAATGATATGTTTAGCAATCATGTGGCAGGTGCCAAATGTGTGGTATTAGGTGGTTCTTGGCCAAAGGGGGCACCAGAAGACGGATATAAAAGGTTAATTGAAATTGCACATGAATATGAAAAGGCTGTTTTTTTAGATTGTACAGGAATCCAATTCTCTAATGCCATCATGCAAAAGCCTTTCATGGTACATCTAAACCGTGCAGAGTTGACTACTATTTTTAATACTGAGGATTTTGAAAAGGCACTTAATATGCTAGCTTTGGAATGTACGCATGCTGCGGTAACTGATGGAGCAAAGGGATTGTTCTTAACCTCGGGAAATGAGAGGGTACATGCTTCTTGTAAAATTGAAAAGGTGTATAGTGCAGTAGGTAGCGGAGATAGTCTTGTCGCCGGGTTAGTTGTTGCGTATGTCAGAGGATACGGTTTAATGGAAACGGCGCGCCTCGCAACGGCTTGTGGTGCTGCTAATTGTTCCAATGAAGCATTAGGTTTGCTCAGCAAGACTGACATTGATAACCTTAAGTTGAAAACACAAGTTGAAATCTTAAATAATACTGCAGAACATGAAGTATGATGTCATAGTAATTGGGGAACTTAATGTAGATATAATTCTAAATAGAATTGACTCTTTTCCAGAGATGGGTAAAGAGAAAATAGCGGAAAAAATGACCACCACCTTGGGTAGTTCCTCTGCGATTTTTGCAAGTAATATAAGTAGTCTTGGTGTTAAAGTAGCCTTTCTAGGAAAAATTGGAGATGATAATTATGGTGGGATTATTATAGATAGATTAAGCGCCAAAGGGGTAAAGACAGATTTAATTGTAACCAGTCAAGAGTTTAATACAGGCGCTACTATTGTGTTGAATTTTGATGAAGATAGGGCGATGGTTACTTACCCTGGAGCAATGGATCATTTAGTGATAGGTGATATATCTGATGAGCAGTTATCGCATGCAAAGCATTTGCATTTCTCTTCTTGTTTTTTGCAACCTGGGATAAAGCGTCATCTTTCTGAATTATTTAAACGAGCCAAGGCGCTAGGGTTAACAACATCACTTGACCCACAGTGGGATCCAGCGGAAGACTGGGAGTTAGACTTAAAAAACATTTTGCCCTATGTAGATGTTTTTTTACCAAATGAAAGGGAATTGATGCTTTTGACCAATAGGCCTGACGTTGAAAGTGCTATTGATGCCGTGAAGGATATTGCCAATTGTGTGGTCGTGAAAATGGGGAACAAAGGTTCTTTGGTATATGAAAAAGGGAAGAAATCACTTAAAGCACCATATTTGAATGACAATGTCATAGATGCTATTGGTGCCGGAGATAGTTTTAATGCAGGCTTTGTTTTTAAATATATCAAAGGTCAAAATATTAATGAGTGTCAGAAGTTTGGTAATTTAATGGGTGCTATATCAACCACCAGATCAGGAGGTACATCGGCATTTTCAAACTATGCAAATATTATGAAAATAGCACATAAAAAATTTAATTATAAATAGTAGAAAATGAAATTACAAGAAAAATTTAAGATAGTAGAAAAAGAGAAAAGGGGGATTCTAGCTACAAATTTTTATAATTATGAGACGCTCACAGGGGTGTTGACAGCTGCTGCTGAACTGAAAGAGCCGTTAATATTGCAACTGACACAAAGTTCTATTGATTATATGGGGTTGAATATGGCAGTGGCGATGGCACGGGAAGGTCTTAAAGAATATAATGTGGAAGGTTGGATTCATTTAGACCATGGGGGTAGCTATGAATTGGTAGCAAGATGCCTTGATGCCGGATTTGATTCTGTAATGATAGATGCAAGTGAAGCTCCTATGGATGACAATATAGCGGTTACTAGAAAGGTTGTTAAACTTGCTGAACAGTATGAAGCCAATGTGGAAGCAGAACTAGGATTTATTGCAAAATTAGGGCAAGAGCATGAGGGGAATGGATTTACGCAACCTGGGGAAGCAAAATTGTTTGTAAAGGAGACCGGGGTAAATGCGCTTGCTGTAGCGATAGGGTCTGCACATGGATTTTATAAAGAGGCACCAAAGTTGCAAATGGACTTACTTAGTGATATCCGAGCAAATACTGATGTAACGTTAGTATTGCATGGAGGATCAGGAATTCCTCATGTTTCATTGCAAGAAGCTATTGGTCGTGGAATTTGCAAAATAAACTTGGCCACTGAGATTAAGAATATTTTTATGCAAACACTCAAGAGAACATTAATTGAAAGTGAAGAGATTGATTTGAGAAAGGTTTTTCCAGTAGCCACAGACGCAATTAAACAGCTCGTATCTGAAAAATTGAGGGTGGTTAAAATGGAAGAATTATGAAAAAAACATATGTGATTGCTTTGATGCTTGTGTTTTGTTTGATGTTTTCTTGTAAAACTGAAAGAAATAATGAAAATGTGCAAACAAAAACTGAAGACGTAGTAAAAAATGACAGCATCAGCCGACTCCTGCTAAAAGATTATCACCCAAAATCTATTTATAATATTCCGATCACAAAAATTGACAAAGCAAAATTTCCTGTGATTGACATGCATTCACACATGTATGTACACAGCGAGGAGGAAATGGATAACTGGGTGAGCATCATGGATTCAGTTGGAATTGATAAAACCATAGTTTTGACTTATGAGACGGGAAAGAAATTTGACTCGGTATTTCAGGTTTATTCAAAATATATGGACAGGTTTGTATTGTTCTGTGGCTTTGATTACACAGATTTTGATAAACCAGGATTTCCTAACAATGCTGTTAAGGAATTAGAGAGATGTTATCAAATAGGAGCACGTGGTGTTGGGGAGTTAGGGGATAAAGGAAAAGGATTGTTTTATTCCAAGCCGGCGGAGGCTTTTGGTATGCATATTGATGATGAAAGAATGAAGCCACTTATTAAAAAATGTGGTGAATTGAATATGCCTATTAGCATTCATGTAGCGGAACCAAAATGGATGTATGAAAAAATGGACGCTACCAATGATGGTTTAATGACTGCTTTTAATTGGCGACTAGACGATAAGAAAGATATTAAGGGTCACGGTGAAATGATGGAAATATTGGAGAATACTGTGAGGGAAAATCCATTAACCACTTTCATCGCTTGCCACTATGCTAATTGCTCTTATGACTTAAGTATATTAGGTGATATGCTTGATGAATTCC
>CAYRIF010000076.1:10775-13688 GCA_964424205.1 uncultured Roseivirgaceae bacterium
GAAACTGCAAATATACCCAAGTATATGAATCGCTTTTTTAATACATATCAAGACAGAATGATTTATGGGTCTGACATGGGAACAAATAGTGCTATGTATCGCATTACTTTTAGGATATTGGAAAGCGATGATGAGCATTTTTATGAGCAGGCGTTATTTGGTTATCATTGGGCGCTGGACGGTTATGGATTGGAAGAAGAGGTTTTAGAGAAGATATACAGAAAAAATGCTTTGAAAATTTTAAATATTGCTGATAAAAAATGATGAAACACATACATAGATATATAGTATTGAAAAATGTAAATTTATTATTTGCTCTAGCCTTGTTTGTCGCTTCATGTGGTACTAAAAGTAAGGAAAAAATCTCAGGAGCCACCGTGCATCATGGTCACCTACTTCTTGAGTTTGATAGCTTGATGCGTGGAAAGGTAAACTCAGATTACAATACCTCACCGTTATCAAATGATTTTATGGCTAGTGAGTATCTTGTCTTAGATGATACAGAAGTAAAGACTTTCGATCTTATTTCTATTGAAAAAACGGACATTACTTCTAAACTTGGCAATGGCAATAGGCTGACGCTTATTGGAGCGGTGAGAAATGAAAATAGGCAATTATCAAAAATAGTAACGGTAGAGACATTTGATGATTTTGAGGATATTGCAACTGTGGTGGTTCGCTACATCAATACTGGAAAGAACGATTTGAATGTAGCAGGATGGGTAAATAATAATTATGCTATTAGCAGCAATTCAGATAATCCACCATTTTGGTCTTTTCAAAGTGGCTCTTATGAGAATCGCCCAGACTGGGTATTACCTTTGAAAGATGGTTTTGAACAAGAAAACTATATGGGAATGAATGCTTCGGACTATGGAGGAGGTACGCCAGTTGTGGATATATGGAGAAAGGATGTTGGTGTGGCAATTGGTCATATGGAAATGGTTCCTAAACTAGTATCGCTTCCAGTCCAAGTGGAGGGTGATAAAGCAACTATTGCCGTACGGTTTAAAAAACAAATGAAGTTGCCTCCAGGTGACACATTACATACATTTAAAACTTTTGTATCTGTTCATCAAGGGGACTACTTCACCACTTTGAAAAAGTATAGCAAAATGATGCAGCTAAATGGGCTGAAGTTTGTGGCATCAGAAGAGGAAGCATATGAGCCTATCTGGTGTGCCTGGGGGTATGAAAGAAATTTTAATGTAGAAGAAATTCTCAATACCTTACCAAAGGTAAAGGAGCTTGGAATCAAATGGGCGGTGCTTGACGATGGATTTCAAATTGCGGAAGGTGATTGGAATGTCAATAGAGATAAATTTCCTAAAGGAGATTCCAGTATGATTGAATTTGTTGATGAAATACATAGCTATGGGCTTAAAGCCAAGCTGTGGTGGACGCCCTTAGCGGTGGATTCAGGGACACAACTGTTAGCAGATCATCCCGATATTCTATTGATTAATAAAGATGATTCAGTACAGAAAATAAGTTGGTGGGACAGCTATTATATGTCTCCTACAGAAAAAGAAGTAATCGCTCATACCAAAGATGTGGTGGACATGTTTTTAGGAAAGTGGGGTTTTGATGGATTGAAAATGGACGGTCAGCATTTGAATGGAGTTCCTCCGGATTATAATCCTGCACATAAGCTAGATTACCCTGAGCAATCAGTAGAAGGCTTGCCGGGTTTTTTTAATATGATATATGAAACGGCAAGAAAAATTAAGCCACATGCAGTGATAGAAAATTGTCCATGTGGTACGGCCTGTTCATTTTACAATATGGCATACATGAATCAAGCGGTTAGTTCAGACCCATTGTCATCTTGGCAAATTAGATTAAAAGGAAAAACCTACAAAGCTTTGATGGGGAAAACAGCGTATTATGGGGATCATGTAGAACTAAGTGATAATGGCAGCGATTTTGCTAGTTCATTTGGAGTAGGCGCCGTATTAGGCACAAAATTTACCTGGCCAAAAGATAACCCTACACAATCCGAGAGCTTTCTATTAACCCCTGAAAAGGAGATTAAGTGGAAAAAATGGTTTGGTCTATATAACGATAAAATGTTATCGAAAGAAGAATATCGTGGTGAACTATACGACATTGGCTATGATTTGCCTGAAACACATGTAATTCAAAAAGAGGATACGTTATATTACGCTTTTTATGCTAAAGAGTACAATGGAGTAGTTGAATTAAGAGGGCTTGACGCGAATAAGACGTATGAGATAAATGACTATGTAAATGCTGTCTCATACGGTACTGTAAAAGGGCCAGTGGCTAAAATAGACTTTAAATTTGGGCAATACTTATTAATCGAAGCAGTTCCAACTAAAAAATAAAATAAAACTAATATGAACAAGTTAAACAGTGGTATAATTAATTATTTTTGTTTTTTTCTGGCCTTTTATACGCTTCCGGGTTGTTCTGGGAATGATGAGCCGGTTGTATTTGACCAGCCAGAAACAATCACTATAGAAGGCACTATAACAAAGGCGCAGCCATTAGCAGGTATTGTTCTTTGGGATACACATAGCAAAAAAAATACAGATGCTGTTTCGTTAGAGTATTCATACATGCTTTTTGATGAAGTAATGGAAGGTAAGGGAGTATATAATTGGGATATTGTAGAAAATAAATTGAATGCTATCGCTGGTAGAAAACACCAAGCGATACTCAGATTTAGATATGCTTATGTAGGGTGGCAGACATCTGTACCTGCTTATATCAAAGCACTCCCTGACTATCACGAAACAGAAGGGCTTTCTGAAGGGGAGGTCACTTGGTTTCCTGATTGGACGCATCAAGAGTTGAAAGATTTTACATTAGACTTTTATAGTGAATTTGCTAAAAAGTATGACAATGACCCACGACTGGCTTACGTACAGGTGGGGTTTGGATTGTGGG
>CAYRIF010000077.1:0-7464 GCA_964424205.1 uncultured Roseivirgaceae bacterium
CATTTTATTAACTTTTTTATTTAATAAAATGGTCAACGTATTTCAGGCATTGACAGGTTTGGCGTGTAAGGGTTTTAACCTCATAGTGTTAAAAATCTGTGACAGATTTTAACACTAGCCCCAAGCACGTCATCCCTGCCAGACGGCTGGCAGGTACTTCCTAGCCTTCAGTTTGACGTATAACAATATAGCTAGCACTTTGGCTACGCGTAGCTCACGTACTTGGAACTTTTTCAGCAGGCCCTAGTTTAAAACCAAAAATATTAATACTTTTGTCAGAAATCAATTATTAACCAAAACCAAATATTTATGAAAAGTACAATAAAAAAACCATTGAAAATTACACTCCTATCCTTGTTGTTTGCTGTTTTTTGCTTAAACGCATGTCAAGATGAAACCGAGATTATGGAGAAAGAGTTGAATCAAAATATACCTGAACAAGATTGCGATGGGTGTATGTTGGAAAAGTATTCCGATGAAAACGGAACCCCTGAAACCTTTGGTCAAGGCATCGCACAGCTTAACGTGGTAAGCTATGACAGCGCAAAGGTATTTGAAGGAGATATTCTTTTAACGGATAATCAAATAAAAATGGCAACTTCACTTTTTGATGAGCCAAACGGAAGAAGTGCTGGTATAACAAGATTTTGGCATCTCTGGCCTAACAAAATTGTTTATTACACTATTTCTGCCAGACTCCAGAACAAATCAAGAGTTCTTAATGCGATAAAACACTGGGAAAGGAAAACTGGTTTTCGCTTTGTTTTTCGTACAAATCAAAGGAACTATATTCGATTTGTAACTGGAAATGGCTGTGCTTCGTTTGTTGGAATGATTGGTGGTCGACAATTAATTTGGTTATCACCGAGATGTTCAACAGGAAATGTCATTCATGAAATCGGACATGCCATAGGACTATTTCATGAGCAATCCAGAATTGACAGGGATAAGTATTTAAAAATTCATTGGAATCGGATAAAAAAAGGAAGGTCGTTTAACTTTCAGATGTATGCATTCAGAGGATATCAAGGTTTTGATAATGGTCCGTTAGATTTTGGATCAATCATGATGTACCCTTCCAGAGCTTTTTCTATAAACAACAAACCAACCATTACAAAAAGGGATGGGGGGACTTATCAAGCACAGCGCCGTGGGCTTTCGAATGGTGACATTGAAGGGGTCAAATTTATGTATGGTAAAAAGTCTAAACTTTTGTGGTATCCTAATGTAACAGGAAAGAAGGTATATTTACATTCTAAATGGTTTGTTCGTATAGAATTCCAACAGGACCATCAATCATTCGACCATTACGTTTATTTTTTAATCGAAAATGGATCTACCAAAGTCGTCATTACTAAAGAAAGTGGAAAAACATTTACTTTCAAAAGTTCTAATTTTTCAGTGTACGCAGCCAAAAGAGATAAATACGGAAATACTGGACTTATAAAAAAAGTGAATATAAAGAATATTTAATCATCTTGTCAACATAGAAAAAAAAGAGGCTGTCTTACCAATATAAGACAGCTTTTTTTTAATTTATCAGGGGATTCGGTTAGAACAAGTCATAGAATTATTTCTCTTATTGATATAGGCCGCAGCGATAACAAAATCAATTTTATTTAGGGTCTGCTAAAAAATGTTAACATATTAAAATCAGTATATTAATGTTGTTTTACGATTTGTTGTGCAAGGGATTTATTGAAATAGCGCAAAATCTATGCGCCTCAAAACTCTGTCACAGATTTTTAACACTAGGCCTAGGCCATCCTGCCTGACGACTGGCAGGTATTTCTTAGCCTTCAGTTTGACGTATAACAATACACCTCCTTTGACTGCTCGTAACTTACACACTTGCGTCTTTTTCAGCAGACCCTAATAAGGAATTGGTTTAACGGGTATGAATAGGACATTATAAAGTCCATTGAAGCAAAGCCGTCGACTAAAATTAAGAATTTTTTTCACTTCAAATTTTTAATAAATAGAATTATATTAATATTAACAAATTTTCAAAAAACCAATCATTCCATAAAATAAAATTTTGTAAAAGTGTCATAACTTACACAAAACTGCAATTATATTTTAAAGTGACCTTAATAAGTCATTAAACAAATAAGTCTTGTAAAAAAAAATTATATAATAAAATTTGGAAATCAAAATATAAGAAATACATTTGCCAAGAAACTAGAATTACTAACCAAAAAGTTCATTACTATGAATATACAAAGACTACCCCTAATCACCATTTTGGTGCTGCTACTATTTGTAAGAACTACGTACACATTAACAGCCCAAACGGTTAACAATTTGGCAGGCAACCCCTATGTTGAAACTCCAGCTAATTTTTTGGTCAACGAAGTGGGTATGGCACAATACCGGATTCCAATCAAAATACCTAAAGGAACTGGTGGAATGCAACCTAACATCAGTATTTCGTATTCCAGTAGTGGTGGGAATGGTATATTAGGAAAAAACTGGAGTTTGGGTGGATTATCAGCCATCACAAGAGTCCCTGCAACCTTAGCGCAAGATGGTCTTAAGGACGGGGTGGATTTTGATCGCAACGACAAATTTGCACTAGACGGACAGCGGCTAATTCATGTCAAAGGTTCCGTGAATCAAAACAATTCACAGTACCGAACAGAACAGGCAACATTTCAACGAATTATTGCCCACGGCAGCATAGCAGGTTATCCTGATAATTTCACCCTAGAAGTTTCAAATGGTACAAAAAAAATATATGGTTGGGGAGGTGATGGTAATTCAAAATCCTTTATATCAAACCATGATGCCGTACATATATGGAACTTGTCAAAGGTAACTGATGTCCACGGAAATTATTACACCATCACCTATTTCAGAGACAACGGCAGGAGTCTCATTTCACGTATTGACTACACTGGCAATAGTAAGGGAAATTTAGCAACTTTTGCCTCAATAAGATTCGAATATGAGGGTCGAGGTGATAATGTAAGGGGGTATTTGGCCGGAGATGCGATACAGCTAAACCATCGCCTGAAATATATCAAAGTTTTTTACAAAGAAGATTTAATTAGAACCTATACCTTAAGTTATGAAGAATTTGGAGCATCAAAAACCTCATTATTAAAAAGTGTACAGGAGTGCGCAGCAAATTCAACAGCCTGTGCAGAAAAAATTAATTTTGACTGGCAAAAAGGGGAAATTCCAAGCTTTTCTACCTCAGTTAGAAGTGAAAATACGCTTTTCAATACTTCTATTAATAGCATAGCTAATGAGAAAAAAAATCTAGATCCTAAACATCCTGATTGGGTACTTTCACCCTCACAAATTGTACATAACACTTTCCTCGCTGAATATTCCAAAATACACAAGCAAGTTAAAGAATATGACTTGTGGCAAATCTATACTGATAATTATAACCGTGTCCACTGGCGTCTCGTTCCAAACCCACAATTTGTAATCATCCTAAAAGTAGATGGTCAAGACAATAAGACATTTAATTTTACTTGGAACAATCACTTCTACAAAAGCGTTTATGGCATACAGAACTTTTATAAGCCAGTTGATAATAAATTTGTGAAAGAATTAAATCGCCGCAATGGATGGTTTAGTAACATAGGTCGTACTTTGTATCCTTATTCTTTTTTGCCGATTAATATTGGTGGGTCATTAAATCCAATAGAAAAGGTAATATTTCATAATGCAGTGAGCAAGTATAGTCATTTTACACTTACTTATCGATTTATGAAAAAAGGTGGTGGAACTTTTGATTTTACAAAGTCTTTTTCCAAAAATGGTGCTTTTTCCCCTTCTAGAACAGGCGACTTCAATGGTGATGGCAAAGTAGATGTCATCCAGTTCAATGAAGGTGGTATTCAGGTGGTTTATGGCTCAGGTGATGCGTACCGACCATCTTCACGCACTAGTCTTGGAATATTCAAATTAGGTAAAGCCTCGAATGACTATGACTTATCAGCTGATGAAATAGTACTGGGCGATGTGAATGGTGATGGAAGAACTGATATTGTTGGTTTTAATAGTGATGGCGTTGACTTGGCACTCAGCACGGGGAATACATTTGAATATAAAGAAAATGTATTTGGAGGGTATCATGCTGCGCATGGTTGGAATAAATCAAGACACATTAGGACTTTAGCAGATGTCAATGGTGATGGAAGAGCAGATATTGTGGCTTTTGGGGAGATAGGTGTATCTGTGGCTATATCTAGGGGTGATGGCTGGGACTATGCACCAAGTTGGGATGCGAGTACTAAAAACCAATTTGGAGCCAGCGAAGCTGCTGGGTCTTGGAGTGTTAAAAAAACGCCTCGATATTTGGCTGACGTAAATGGTGATGGGCTGCCCGATGTTATCGGATTTTACTATAACGGGATACACTTGGCACTCAATACTGGAAATGGTTTTAGTTATCAAAATGGAGGACAACCGGTATTAAATGGCTTTAATGATGCACAGGGTTGGGATAGCAATAAACACATTCGAACGGTGGCAGATGTGAATGGTGATGGCTTAGCAGATATTATCGGTTTTTTCAACAATCATGTATCGGTAGCCGTTTCAAATGGTCGAAATGGCTGGATATCTCAGGATAGTTGGGAAAAAAGTACACAGAGTACTTTTGGTTATGCCGATGAAGCTGGTGGGTGGAGGATAGACAAAAATTCTCGAATATTAGCTGATATGAATGGTGATGGAAAAGCGGATATTGTTGGATATAAATCAGATGGAATTCACGTCGCGTTGTCCACCGGACAGAGTTTTCTTAACAAGGGTGTTATGGTTGGTACAGACCACATTAAAAATAGAAATATCATGACCTTAGGTGATGTCAACGGAGATGGTTTGCCTGATCCAGTGATATATCATGACAATGGAGTCGACTTTCATTTGAACAATGGTAAAGTACTCTATCAGAATAAAATCACCAACGCTACCAAAGAAATTTTAATCACACAAAAACCAATTACCGATGCCACTATCTACAAAAAACAAGCAACAGCAGCGGTATATCCTAGGATGGATTTCCAGGGAGCCATGTACGTTGTGAGCCAAGTAAAACAATCAAATGGTTTGGGTCCTAACCTAAATGGCGGTAATCCATATTTTACAACCAAATACACCTATGAAGGAGCCAAAGTTAATTTGCTTGGAAGAGGATTTCGCGGGTTTTGCAAAACACAGTCAACAGAAATTGAAAAAGGAATTAGGACAGAAATTGAGTATAAAACTGATCCAAAAACAACTTTTCGGAGTCCATATTTAATAACTAAAATTAATACAAAAAATAACCACAGATTATCACAAGTTGAAAATGAGATTGCCTTTAAAAAAGCGTATCCTTATTCCGACAAAGTGTTTTTTTCTTACTACCCTAAAACAACCACAAGACTTTACAAAGTCAGCGATGGCAGTTGGTATAGTACCATCGTTACCACAAGAAAAAATAACGCTGTTTATGGATTAATTACCGAAGAAAAAACCACTTATGAAGATGGTCGAAGTGTAACGACAAAAACCTATCCCCAGCCGGCACTTCATAACGAATCAAAATGGGTGCTCAACATGGTAAATGCAATTAGCAAAACCTATACAGCACCAAATCAACCTACCAAAGTGTATAATGATTGGTTTATGTACGAAAATGAAGGCACAAATCAAAATATTGGGAATATATCAAACAAAATTGTTAATGATTTTACCAAACCAACATTTGATGCTAAACTTAAAATTACAACACATTATCAATATGATGACTACGGCAATGTGGTAGAAGAAAGTATTTTTGGTGATGACGGATATGGAAAAAAACAAACAAGAACTACCAAAACAACTTACGATCAGTTAGAACACCGGCTGGTAATTAAGCAGACAAATCCTTTAGGACATACAGTCGTTAACCGCTTCAATGCAACAGGCAGAAAATTTGGATTACCATACGAGACTGTTGACATTAATGGATTGGTAACCCAATATGAATTTGATGCCTTTGGTCAAATTCGAAAAACAAAATTACCTTCCGGAATAGAGTCAGTTACAGATACGAGACTCCTGAAGGATGACAAGTGGGCATGGGATATGGGGATGAGGTATAGAAAATTAGAACATACTGCGGGGAAATCTCCCGTTTGGACATATTTCGATGCGCTCGGTAGAAAAGCACGAACCGTCACATTTAATTTCAACCCACATGTAGCACTTAGTAACCGACCTGTGTATGAAGATTTTAGGTATGATCACCAGGGTAATTTGGTGATACAATATGAGCCCTTTTATTGGAATTCAGTAGATCCAAAAAATGCGAACCGAACCATTGAGTATACTTACGACATACTAAATAGGATTACACAAAAAAAACTACCAGGAGGAAGGATCAGCAAAACAATTTACGATGGACTGATTACTACCTTTATTGACCCTGAAAATAAAACAAAAACACAAAGAAAAAGACACTCTGGCATCCTGGACTGGGTAGATGATCACAACAAGAGTAGGTTGACATTTACCTACACCGCGGATGGATTACCCTACCAAACTATTGCACCGGGATCAAACAATATCACCACCTATACCTATGATCCGGTGGGAAATCTTGTGCGTGAATCAATCCCAAATAAAAAAACCGGTGGTTTTATTGAACCAACTCATGATAATATATATAATGCTTTTGGTGAATTGGTAAAAAAGACAACCGCGGCCAATGAAGTCATTCAATATCACTATGATAATTTAGGACGTCTAATAAGTAGAAAGGATGATAATAACGGCATCAATAAATGGGAATATGACAAAGCCACCCACGGAAAAGGACTTGTGAATAAAATGACCACACCAAATGGATTAACAAGAACCTATACTTACGATCAATATGGCCGGTTAAAAAGTAATGTTTTCGCTTTTGAAGGAAATACCTACAAACAACTATATACCTATGATAATCTAGGAAGATTAGAAACTTATTTTTATGATACCAACAAAGATTTGAGACTACGATATGAGTATGATGACTTAGGAAATTTAATTAGAATTAAAAATGCTAAACATGGTGACCAGTATTGGAAGTTAAATAATGTGGATGCAGCAGGGAGAATAACCAAAGAAACACAAGGGGCAGGTGCCAATAAGAAAATTACTACCTACAGGTATAATGATGCCGGATTCCTTGCCAATTTAACCGTTCCTGGTGTCATTGACTTCGAATATAGATATGACAAGGCAGGCAATATGAAGTTAAGAAAAGACAAAATTTCAAATAGGAGTGAAACTTTCTCTTATGACAACTTACATCGTCTCACTTGTTCTGATTGTAGCAGTGCCTATAAACGTTCCTATACTTATGATAAACTTGGTAATAAACTAACCGATAGTGATATTGGCACCTACAATCAAGATAATTATATTTTCAAAACGACAAGTGCCTACAGTGGTGCGGGTCCTACAAAGGTTAAATTTGGAACTATGATTTTT
>CAYRIF010000077.1:7474-12425 GCA_964424205.1 uncultured Roseivirgaceae bacterium
TGGTAGAAGGTAAAGGAACAACCAATTTGATCAAAAAGGAAATAGGACAGCCTATAAGACTTCTGATGATCAAATAGCGGCATCTAATGGGAGTTTAGGTAAATGGGGCTACACTAAGTATTATACTATCAGCTACAATATTAATAACAAACCCATACACATCAAACGATACAAAACTAAAAACTTTGCAGATAATAAGTGGAAACAAGTTGGATATGTTGATACAAAATTTACGTATGATGAAAACTACAATAGAATTAAGCAGCAAGTGAATGGATTCAAAGCGAAGAATGAAGCCGCAGTAACCAGTTCTGCATCCACTATAATCCCAAGATCAGCTAGGGTAAATCTGAATGAATCAAAGATTTATGTGACACCTGATTATCTAATTACCACAACAAATGGTAAAACTAAGTCTGAAATGTATATCAATGCAAATAATAGACCTATTGCTTTGTTTACATTAGGTAGTCCGCAGAACTCCCTAGAATACCTGCATCTTGATAACTTGGGGTCAATAGTTGCCGTATCAGGTGAAAATGGAAATGTATTGGCAAGCATGAATTATGATGCTTGGGGCAGGGCTAGGAATAGTAACTGGGAATACTACAAAAAGACGACCACTGGAAAAACCATGTTGGATTTTGATAAGGTTAATAATAAAAAGAAAAAAGATTTCACAGGTCATGAACGCCTGGAAGAATCTGACCTCATACATATGAACGGCAGACTATATGACTACAACCTCGGGGTGATGCTTAGCATGGATCCAGTTATCCAAGATCCAACCAATCTTCAAAATTACAATCGCTACAGTTATGTATTGAACAATCCCTTTAAATTTACCGATCCTAGCGGAAATTACTTTGAATCAGTAAGCTCCTTTTTTTCTGATGTAGGTAATTGGTTTGCAAATGTTTGGAGTTCTGTACCTAGTACTTTCAATGATTTAGGTTCTAGCAGTTTCTGGTATGGCAACACCTCTGGGTCATATTTCAATGATTGGGGAAGTACCCTTGACTTCATCACACCTGATTTTGAATTTGCAAACCAATTTACCTCAACCATTGCAACCTCTTATAATTCCGATATCTTTTCCAATACCGGTGACTCAAATCCGCTCTCCTTATTTTCCCTTGCAGATGGATATGGACAGCAGCTATCTCTAGATTATGATCTTATCCCTTATCTAGATGCCGAAACAAATTATTTTGAAATAGACTATAATTACACCACTAGCGTTTCCTTATTCGGGAGAATAGGGGGAATAGGAGCGGTTAATGATGGACTTGCACTCGAGGCTGAGAAGAATAAATTTAAAGGGGGTATTTCCGGGTCAACTGATGGAGTTATAACTGCTTCTGGTTCATATGGTATTTATTCTGTTTCTTATGATACTGAAGGAAAATTCCGTGGTGGTTTCTCCTTGCCGTTTGGAAGCCTGAGATTAGGTCCTGAGTACGCCAGAGTAAGATTAGGACGGGATATAGACCTGTCGTCTATTTCTAAAAAAGTTCCAAGAAAGTTTAAAAAATATTTCAATAACCTTAAATTTTCTTATGGAGTACAAGTTGAAATAGAAAGAGGTTTAGGAAAGAGTTCAAGCACAGGTACTACCTTCAGGAATCTAAAATTAAAATCAACTCACAATTACTTCAAAGGATATTGGATAAAATGAATCCAAGTATAATATTTTAGCATCTAAAAATATAATTATGAAAAACTGTATTAAATTATTACTATTACTAATTGCCATATGTCCATTCATTCATGCGCAAGAAAGTAAATTAGAAGCTCAGACCACTAAGAAAAATATACAGGTCAAATCAAACATTGTACCTTATCGCGGTACAAACATTAGCAGCATACTTAATCTTCCAGTAAGCCCTGCTCTTCGTCTCAAGTCTAACACACAAAAAAAACTACAAAACCTAGGCGCACCTACCCAATTTTCAAGGAGCAGTTTGTTAATTGATAATAGGGTAACCGTGCTATGTACGGATAAAAAACCTGATTCGGTAGAAAATAAAAACACGGTGATTCTTAACCATGCTGGAGAATGGGTTGTCAGTGATAATCAGGGAAAAGACTGGTATCAGAAAGACCAGGTTATAAATTATGATCCAGAAAAGCTAGTGGTTCACTATTTTCCTATTTCAGGCAATGAAATTAGCTTACCTGTGCATAGTGGTGAGTTCTATCAAACCTCACTTTGGTACACAACAGATTTGCATCCGACAAAAACCACCCCACTGGCAGCTATACCAACAGCTCGCACTTTGAAAAGGTACGCACCCTATTTGATTCCCATAGCACTTGGCGCGTTCACCCTAGCAAATCAGCAAAAAAAAATGCATGATGGAACTTACGTGAAAAAAAATATGTTACCAGCTTTAAGTGTAAATATAGCTGGTGTACTAACCACTGCAAGCATCATCAACCATAAAAGGAGGAAGCAAAAAACAATGTTGGAAAGTGAAACTAAACCAATATCAGGCCTGCAAACTACCACAACAGAATTAATTGTTCCCACATTAGTAATAGAAATTTTCTCAACGTCAGGAGAACTAATTAACAAAACAAGTAAGAATCTAATTTCAGTTGGTGAAAATTGGCAGGCAACTTTGGTATCACAAACCATTCCTGCTCTTTCCGGAAACAAAGGAATTATGGTGGTTCATATTGAAAACCCCACCGCAAATGCTGTAAAATTCTCAAAACAAGGGTTCGCTATAAAGCAAATAGATCAAAACAATCACTCCAATTCACCTAGTCTGCCGGCATTTTTTGATGCTGATAATAATTCAATAAAGAAATCCTTTGTGAACACCGCACCAAGCACGGATTTAACTACCCCACCGTCAAATAGCAGAAATACCGCTTTGGACAAGAAATTTACTATTAAAAACCCATTAAACGGATTGTCGCTCTCCAATATTCGCAATGATTTCTCCACAAAGCTAGAAACAGCTGTAAGTGGGTTTCAATTGGGTAGCATTATAGAAAATAAATTACCTGATGACATAATCCATTTAAACATAAAATTAATAGATGCTATAGGTAATAAAGCCGTTTCTTTTAAAGCCATGGCTAACCAGACACTTCAAGAAAAGCAAGATAATATTATCAATCTTAAGGATGTTAACATTGGGTTTTTCGACATGACCAATAATTCAAAAATTGGTGATTTACAAGGAGAAATTAAAACCCTCAATAAAAATGTAACATTAAACGAAATGACAAAACGTTATATTCCCGTCTTGAAAAAATGGGCGCAGTATAAAGGATACGAAAAACTAAAAATTGATGACCAATTGATTAAGTTAACGGTGAGTCCCGATAATATACAAAAAAAAACGCCGTTATCAATGATAAGACAAAGTACTACAAAATAGACTATTAGTTAAAAGATACAAAATGGCAAAGATTGTGACATGGTGCGTGGTGTTATTGTATGCAACCATCAACATTCAAGCACAGAACAAACTATGTTTTGAAAAAAATAATCATGACTTAGGTCAATTTCAAAAAGGTCTTGTTGGTGAAATACCTTTAAAATACACCAACTATAGCAAAAAAACTTTCGAAATTGTGGAAATTACGTCAACAAACAATGCAGTTCGAATTAGAAATGATTACGAAAGTGTAATCAAGCCGAATGAGACACAAACACTTTATGCTTTGGCAGTCGGTCCAGAGAAAAGTGGCGCATTCACCAGTGTTATTACCATTTATTACATGAATAAAAAAAAGAAAGAAAGGAGGGAAAAATATAATAATAATCTCGAATTAATAAAAAAAAAGGCAAAGAAGGCAATGCTAAATATTAAAGGAACCTCCTTTGATTAAATCAAACAAATACCATGTTCGTTGCTGGAGGGAATACTCGTAAAGCTGAAAAACAATCCAAACTTATGTTTAATCAATTAACAACTATATTATGAAGTACAATTTTACTTATTTGTTAAAAACAAGATTAATCCACTTGTTTTTAGTTTGCTCAATGCTGATATTTTCAGCATCATCGGTACTTGCCAATAATGGCATAAAGACTGGTAAACATTTGAAAATGAATATTACCGTTTCAGGTAAGGTAACCGATGAAAATGGTGATGCCGTGATTGGTGCCAATATTCTTCTAAAAGGCACCGCAAATACTGGTACGGTAACCGATGTCAACGGTGATTATAGCATCACGGTTCCAGAAGGTTCTACACTAGTTTTCAGTGCAATAGGTTATACCACTAAAGAAGTTGCCCTAAGCGGACAAACTACCTTGAATATAACGCTAAGCACTTCAGCCACTGAATTGCAGGAATTAGTAGTAGTAGGTTCTAGAAATGCCAATAGATCATCAACAGATACGCCTGTTCCAGTTGATGTAATTGACATGAAGGAATTAGCGACTACTAGCGCAAAGCTTAGTGTCAACCAAATTTTGAATTATGTGGCACCATCATTTACATCAAATACACAAACCATTTCTGATGGAACTGACCATATCGATCCAGCTTCGTTAAGAGGATTGGGCCCAGATCAAGTTTTAGTATTAATCAACGGTAAAAGAAGGCATTCCTCTTCTTTGGTAAATGTAAACGGAACATTTGGTCGAGGTAGTGTAGGAACAGATTTAAATGCAATTCCTGTTGCTTCTATACAAAGAATCGAGGTTTTAAGAGACGGTGCTGCTGCACAGTATGGTTCTGATGCTATTGCTGGTGTTATTAACATTGTATTGAATAGAAGTGTTAATGAACTAACTGTTGACACCGGCATAGGCGCACATATTTCTAAAAACTCGGAAGACAATATGGATGGTGAATCCGTTCATTTAAATATGAATTATGGCCTTCCAATAGGTGATGGTGGTTTTATCAACTTCACAGGTAACTACGATAACAGAGACTATACCAATAGAATGAAAGAGTTTAGGGGAAAAATATTTGAAGAT
>CAYRIF010000077.1:12435-13520 GCA_964424205.1 uncultured Roseivirgaceae bacterium
ACAATAATCCTACTGATTTTCCTAACCCTACTGGGGAAGATATTACAGAATCTGAGCTTACAAAAAGAGGGCTTACTAGGTCAGATTTTAATATGAGAGTGGGTCAATCTGCAGTAGAAAATGCAGGTGCATTTGTTAATATGGGTATTCCTTTGGGGAAAAATTTAGAATTTTATTCCTTTGGTGGCTTAACATATAGACGTGGTGAGGCTGCTGGGTTTTATCGATTACCCTACCAGTCTAGAGCCGTAACTTCCATTTACCCTAATGGTTTTTTACCAGAGATTCATTCTAATATCAATGATAAATCTCTTGTTATTGGTATCAAAGGAAATATTAATGACTGGAAAATAGATTTTAGTAATACCGCTGGTTCAAACAGATTTCTGTACCAAATTGAGAATACTTTAAATGCTTCTTTGGAGGGCTCATCACCAACTAGCATCAATTCAGGGGGTTTTCAATTTGCACAGAACACCACAAATTTCGATGTGTCACGTTTTTATGAAGAAATCATGAGTGGCTTTAACATTGCTTTTGGTGCGGAATACCGCGTAGATAATTACAAGATATTTGCAGGTGAGGAAGTATCATATACTAACTACGGCCTAGCCTCTTGGCAAGTTAGTAAAACAGGTGATTCAACACTGGTAGTTGACCACAAAGGTCCAATTAATACAGTTTTTGGTTTGAATGGTACTAGTGCAAGACCAGGTGGTGCTCAAGTATTTCCTGGATTCAGTCCAGATAACGAAGTAAATGCTTTCAGATCTAATATTGGACTTTATGTAGATGCTGAAGCTGATATTACAAAAAATTTCTTATTAACAGGAGCCATAAGGTTCGAAAATTATAGCGATTTTGGATCTACTTTCAACGGTAAGACTTCTTTTAGAGTAAAATTATCTGATGCATTCTCTTTAAGGGGAGCATTAAGTTCAGGATTTAGGGCGCCATCACTACACCAATTATATTTCAATAGTACTTCGACAATTTTTGTGGATGGTATTCCTTCTGAAGTAGGGACTTTCTCAAATGATAGCCGTCCAGCCAAATTATTGGGTATCCCTAAATTAAAAGAAGAA
>CAYRIF010000078.1:0-13487 GCA_964424205.1 uncultured Roseivirgaceae bacterium
ATAGGTTTTAATCCTTACTACCAAAGTACGGCGGAGATTTCTCAAACAATAAAAAGAGACCTAATTCCTCATATAACTTCTCCGATTTTAGCGATTCATTTTTACGGTGCAGGTTGTGCTAACCCGGAGAAAAATAAAATTGTAAAAGATGCGCTTCAAGAAAATTTTCTAAAGTGTACCATTGAAATACATAGTGATTTACTGGCTGCTGCGAGGGCAACCTGTAATCATGAGCAAGGAATTGCCTGTATCTTAGGTACTGGTAGTAATTCATGTCTTTTTGATGGAAAAGAAATAATAGAAAATATTAGACCACTGGGCTTTTTGTTAGGAGACGAGGGAAGTGGCGCGTATTTGGGTAAAATGCTTTTGGTTAGTTATTTGCGAGGTGAACTGCCTGAGAAATTGGCAAAAAAAGTCAATGACAGGTACAAAATTTCTATTGACGAAGTGCTCCAAAAGGTGTATAAAGAACCTTTCCCAAATAAGTACTTGGCATCATACTCAAAATTTTTGTTTGATAATATTAATGAGCCGTATATTTATCAATTGGTGTATCAGGCATTTGAGATTTTCATCAAAAAAAATGTGATGAAATATGAGGGATATCAAGATTGTAAAGTTCATTTTGTAGGCGCCATTGCTTTTTACTATGGTAATATTTTAAGACAAGTAGCAGGTGACTTGGGCATCACTGTAAGAAATATTTTGGAATCACCCATTGCGGGATTAACGCTCTACCATCAAGAAAATTTATAGAAAGATTACCACCCTATGCACGAAATAGCGCCTTACTACAATTGGCTGAACCACTATAATTCTTCTGAAGATGAACTTTCTCCTTTTTACGGCAAGGAGTATAAACATGATTTATATACAGACGCAATTTATGACCACTATATTGATCCTGCGTGGGATTTTATGGGTTCGGAGACGCTTTATATCAAAGTGCTGTATGCAAATTACGACAATGGCTTTGTGATTATTGAATTCATTGGAGAGTGGAATGATGCGTTGTATAATGATATCATGCACTTGAAGAGAAATATCATCGACCATTTTATGTTGCAAGGGATTGATAAATATATGTTGATTGGTGAGCATGTACTTAATTTTCATGGCTCAGACGATTGCTACTATGAAGAATGGTTTGAAGAGGTGGAGGAGTCGGGAGGTTGGATTACGGCAATTAATTTCAGAGCGTTTGTACTAGAGGAATGGGATCAGTTTAATATTGACTCCTATATTATGACTGGTGGCAGCATGCAAATTCCAAACTGGAGAGCTTCTAACCCAAAGCAGCTATTCAAATTTGTGAGTCAATTAGTTTCACGGCGCATATCATTAACCTGACAGTTGCTTGTTTTACTTTTTAGATTTTCTGACAATAAGTCTGGTTCCTTTGTCAGAATTTAGATAGCTCCATGCCCAGTTGATAAACACAATACTTTTACTCCTAAAATCTACCAAAAGCATGAGGTGGACAAACATCCAGGTCCACCATGCGAGTATGCCACTAAATTTGAAATGTGGTAAATCTACCACTGCCAAATTTTTGCCAATGGTTGCCATCGTTCCTTTGTCTTTGTAGGAAAATGGTTTTTGTTCTTTTCCATTAGCCATACTATTTAAGTTTTTACCAAGTTGAATGCCCTGTTGAGCGGCAACAGAAGCCAGCATCGGATTTCCCTCAGGGTTTTTTTCGGATTGAATAAGTGCGACATCACCCAGTGCGTAAATATTTTCATGTCCTTTCACTTTATTAAAATCATCAACCTCAATTCTATTTCCTCTTGAAATCGCATCATCAATACCTGCTACCGGTGCCCCTTTTACGCCTGCAGCCCAGATTAAACTATGTGTAAGAAATTCTCTTTTATCAGTGGTGACTACAGCGCCATCATAATCTTTAACTTTTGTGTTGAGCCAAATATTTACATCAAGATTTTTTAAGAATTTCTCCGCTTTTTTTGAGGCGCTTTCACTCATTGACGCTAGTACTCTGTTGCTTGATTCAATAATATGAATCTGCATTCTACGAATGTCTAAATCTGGATAATCTTTTGGAAGGATGTCTTTCTTTAATTCAGCCAGAGCACCTGCTAGTTCTGCACCAGTAGGACCTGCGCCTACAATTACAAAACTCATCAAGCTTTCCCTTTCTTTTAAATCATTTGTATAAAGCGCTTTTTCAAAATTATGAAGAATAGTACTTCGTAAATCCAATGACTCGATTAAAGTTTTCATAGGCATACTGTGTTTTTCAACATTTTCCATACCAAAAAAACTAGAATTAGCGCCAGTTGCCATGACCAAATAATCATATTGCAATGAGCCAATGGAGGTGTGAATCGTATTTTTATTGGCTTCTATTTTCTCGACATTCGCCATTCTGAAGTGAAATTTATCCTTTCCCTTGAAAATCTTACGCAGCGGATAAGCAATAGAATCGGGGGCGAGACTGGCACTTGCTACCTGATACATCAATGGCTGAAAAGTATGGTAATTGTTTTTATCAAAAACTACCACTTGGTAATGTTGACTTTTAAGTGTTTTTACAAGCTTCAGTCCCGCAAAACCACCCCCTATTATAACTACTCTTGGCAAATCAATCTCTGGAATATTCATAAAGTAAAACTATTAACATCACCTCCTCAAAACAAGTTTAAACTGTTCTAAGATTACATCTTCCTTTGCCGTGTATGGTTTGGTATTATTACGGATTGTTCTGCCTGGTCAGTGAATTGCAAAAAGTAAGATATACTTACATACGGCACTTTTTGTTTTTTTCTTCGGGAAAAAGCAGATAAAAAAAACGCACTTTTATACTTTGAAACGGGCATACACATTTTGAAAGGGCAGTTTTGACACTAAAAGGAAAAATCCAAAAAAAAATTAAAGACAATGGGATTTACTATGCGGTTAACTTTATCATAGTACTTATTTTGCTAAATTCATATTTAGTCTATTATAAAAAAAATGTTGTCGCAGCGCATAATCAATTGTCAAAAGATATTGTAGAAATTAAGCAACGACTAGAAAACATCATGCTCCATGTTAACCTGGCGGATTTGGGATTTAGAGGGTATATGATTATTCAAAATGATAAATTGCTTGATCCTTATACTAGAACTCGGAATATATACAACAAAAATTTTAATCAACTAAATAAACTATTAGGGAAGCAAGGCTATGACCTAGCAAAGGTTGAAAAGATAAGAAAGGCAGTCTCTGAGTACATGGATTTGGTGGGCAGTATGGTGAAAATGAAGGATAGCAATGAGAATGAGAAAATAAGGGCTATTGTAGAGAAAGATCCAGGCTATGATGTATGGAAGACTTATATGGGGCTTTATAAAGGGGTGACGGGTTTTGAAAGTGCGCTGCAAGCTAAAAGTCTTGCGCAATATAATGCAGTGCTTAGAAATTCACTTATTATGCAGCTGATGATGTTGTTTTTAGGAATTCCTGTTTTAATTGGTCTCATTATTAGGTTGAAGAAGAATAAAAAATTTCGAGCTTCATTGTTTAAAGAGCTTGATGACAGTAATAGGAAATACATATTCAATCCGGATGTGACAGCTAAAGAGCAAAATGAAAAGGCAATCATTAATCATATGATTGATAATTTAAAACAGTCTTCGGAGTTTATTAAGAAAATATCTAATGGAGATTTTGCGGTGAAATGGGAGGGGTTAAATGAGGAGAATAAAGGGCTAAACCAACATAATATTGCTGGAGAGCTTGTAAATATGAGGGCGGAGATGGAAAAAGTAAAAACAGCAGATGAGAGGAGGCTCTGGGAAACAGAAGGGCTTTCCCAATTTTCGAATACGATAAGAATTCACCAAGATAATATTTCCGAACTTGCCAATACCAT
Source organism: uncultured Roseivirgaceae bacterium (assembly GCA_964424205.1). Classification (GTDB taxonomy): domain Bacteria; phylum Bacteroidota; class Bacteroidia; order Cytophagales; family Cyclobacteriaceae; genus CAYRIF01. Next base: position 3,881 of record CAYRIF010000078.1, read on the forward strand.
AATTTCAGATTTGGTAAAGTATATGAAAGCAAATCAAGGAGGCTTGTTTGTTCTAAATGCTGACAATGAAAGCGATAAACACTTAGTATTGCTATCATGTTATGCCTATGACTCAAAGAAGTACAATGATAAAAGAATTGAAATAGGGCAAGGTTTGGTAGGGCAAACATTCAAGGAAAAAAGAACTTTGCATCTCACTGAAATCCCAGGTAATTATATGCAAATTACTTCTGGGTTGGGAGATGCGACGCCGCGAAATCTTTTAATTATTCCTTTGAAAGTAAATGAACAAGTAGCGGGTGTATTGGAACTTGCATCGTTTCATAAATTTGAAAAACATGAAATCAAGTTCTTAGAAAAACTCAGTGAAATTATAGCCTCAGGTATTATGATGCTCAACACAAATGATAGGACGAAAATACTTTTAGAAAATTCACAAGCTCAAGAAGAAGAAATGAGGGCGCAGGAAGAAGAAATGCGCCAAAATATGGAAGAGCTACAGGCAACACAAGAAGAAATGGATAGACAGAAGTCTGAACTGGAATTAGAAATTTCAGATTTGAAAGCACAGCTCAGTAACACCTAGTGTCTAATTTTTCATCGCATTATAAGCCACCATGCCGCCAGTAAGATTGTATAAATCTTGAATCTTAGTTTTTTGTTTTATAATTTCAATGGCAGTGGCACTTCGCCTTCCGGTACGGCAGTAAATTACCACTTTTTTGTTGGTGGCAATAAGATGTAAATTGTGTTCCAGTGTGCCCAAGGGAATTAACTCACCATCAATATTTTCCATCTCGTATTCATGTTCTTCTCGTACATCAATTAACTGAAAATCGACATTGTTTTTTTTCCATTCGGCTAGTTCTTCTACTGTAATTTCGTTCATCATATTTATATCTGTTTTTTTTAACCCACAAAATTCTTTATAGTCAATGAGTGCTGTTATTGTTGGGTTTCCCCCATTGATAGGATTGTCTTTATTCTTTTTGATGGTCATTGTACGTGATTCAAAACTTAATGTATCAAATACAAATAATCGCCCTGATAGCGGTTCGCCCACTCCTGCAATTACTTTGATAACCTCACTTGCCTGAAGGCCACCCATGATTCCTGCCAATACCCCAAGGACACCACCTTCTGCACAATTGGGCACAAGATTGGGTGGCGGTGGTGTAGGGAAAAGGTCTCTATAGTTTGGTCCTCGATTATTATTTTTATCAACATAATTAAAAACACTCAACTGCCCCTCAAACCTAAATATCGATGCATAAACGTTAACCTTATTCAAAAAAACGCAAGCGTCGTTGACTAAATATCGGGTAGGAAAATTGTCTGTACCATCAGCAATCACATCATAATCTTTAATTATTTCTAAAGCATTTTCAGAAGTTAGTTGAGTGTTATAAGTCTTTACCTGTATATACGGATTTTGACTTTGAATTCTTTTTGCAGCTACTTCAACTTTCAGTTTGCCAATGTCTTTGGTTGTGAAAAGCACCTGTCTTTGCAAATTGCTATCTTCTACTGTATCAAAATCTACAATACCAATTGTGCCAACCCCTGCAGCTGCTAAATATTGCAGCAACGGCGCTCCCAATCCTCCAGCACCAACTACTAGTACTTTCGCATTTTTTAGTTTTTCTTGCCCAGTAATATTGAATTCTGACAAGATTAAATGCCGACTGTACCGTTCAAGTTCTTCTTTTGTCAATGCTGTTTTATTCATTCAAAGTTAAAGGTACATATTTTAGAATCTATTCGCCGTGGAATTCGGTTAATTCAAATAATTTACTGAAAGGATTGCTTCATTCACTTTTCTTTCTGAATAAATATTTCTACTTTGTGAGCGAAACATGTAAAAACTAAAACACTATTATTATGTTAGAAAAAATTACAGCTTATTTTACAGATTTTTCTGTGGAAGGAATTATTGCTACTGTCAAGCCTATTTTATTAGCGCTAGTGGTATTATGGATTGGTCTAAAAATCATTGGATGGATTAGCAGATTATTGGAAAAGCAATTTAAAGCAAGGGGTGTTGATGACACTTTGAGACCTTTCGTGGTTAACTTAATTTCATGGGCTTTGAAGGCAATGTTATTTATTAGCGCTGCCTCAATGATTGGGATTGAAACTACTTCTTTCATAGCGGTGCTTGGTGCGGCGGGATTGGCGGTAGGATTGGCACTTCAAGGAACTTTAGCGAATTTTGCTGGAGGAGCACTTATTATGGTTTTTAAGCCATTCAAAGTGGGGGATCTTATTGAAGCGCAAGATCAGTTGGGTGTGGTGCAAGAAATTCAAATTTTCACAACGGCTTTAGCTTCTCCTGAAAATAAAAAAGTAATTATTCCGAATGGTATTTTGTCAAATGGACATATTACAAATTATACTGCTTTGGGTAAAATCAGGGTGGATTTGAATGTGGGAATTGCGTATGACGAAGACATAGATAATGCCAAACAAATACTGATGGGTGTCATGAACGGCAACGACAAGGTGTTGAGCGATCCTGCACCGTTTGTCGGCGTGGAAGAGCTAGCAGATAGTGCAGTAAATTTAGCAGTAAGACCGCATTGCAAGCCTGAGCATTATTGGGATGTATATTTTGGCGTGTTGGAAGATTGCAAAAAAGCACTTGATAAAAACGGTGTTGCCATTCCGTTTCCTCAGATGGATGTGCACATGGATAAATAAAATTATGGGAATGAAAAAAAGGAGCTTCAGCGGGGTGCTGAATGCTCCTTTTACAAACCAACTAAACTATCTTTTATTTCTTTAAACTATTGCTGACTTAAAAACCAATCAGTATTTTCAGCGCCTCCACTTTCAGCCCACTTTTTTAGATTTGGGTATGATGATAAAATTGAAACCCCTTCCTTAGTAGGTTGAAAAGTGCTATTTGATTCATTTGTTCCCCATATTTCTATTGCCCAAGGAATATTTTTACTGTTTCTATACCAATATTTATTGGTAAAAGTTGATACGTCAGTACCAGTTCCAAATAATGATAAATCGGCAGCACTTGTTGGGATACCATCAACAGTATGTATCTCATGTCCTCTCTTCCCGTCTTCACATATAAAAAGGTCTAAATGAATCCCTTGATGTATTTCTTCTTCCACATTTTTTAGATCCACCCTAAAGCTCACGGTAGTTTTTTCATCTTTTGAAAATTGAGATAAGTCTTCTATTATTGAAATGGTATTGGCAATTTCTGATTCTATTTTGATGTTTGAGTGGCTTGATTCGATAATGGTTATATCTCCTACAAGTGGCGAGAATATAATCCTGCCAGTACTTAGGTCAGAGTTTTGCAATAGCTGCAACATTAATGCAGTCTGTTTGTCACTGCCAATATTTTCTATTGTTAAATCATACCGCATTTCAGCGGCTTTGCCACGTGCATCGGTAGTGATATGACATACCGAAGAAGTTACCAAGTCATTGAAATCATCATCACCTTTGTTTGGCCAAGTATCTTCGAAAGCGTGGTAAGTCGCTCCAGCATAAGGCTCCCGTGTTACAAATGCTTTGGTGGCATCTTGTGGAAATGCATCCCAATCATTTTGCACGCCATCACTATCATCATCGTTTACCCCTGTTTTATAGGAATAAGAGGCAATATCAGATACTAAGAACACTATCTTCCATTTATCGGTCGGTTTTGCAATGCTCATTTCATCATCTGTTAGTGGACAGTTGATTTTTATAAAGTCCAAAGTAGTAGGTGTTTTGATATGAAAATTTGCTTTGCCGTCTTTGATGATTCGCCTCATGATGAACGTTCCTTCGTTGCTTAATATATCAATTGGAAGTCCCTCGTAGTTTTCTAATGACTGTCCTGCAGGAATTTTGATTTCTAATTCGAAGTCAAATTCTTCGGAAGTAGCCCAGTTAAAATCACTAGGAATATTCATATTGTCTAGTGCTGTTAAATCAATAGGCTTCGGATTTTCTGACGGCGTACAGCCAGTAAATGTGATGGCAATAAAATAAGCCAGAATAATTAATATGACATACTGTAAGAATTCGCTGCTAAGGGCTTTGTCAAGAATTTTTAGCAGTAATGGTTTTTTTTCTGTTTCGTCTGCGTTGTTCATGGTATGCTAGTTTAGTTGTATGCCATAAACAATTCAATTTACTGACCAAACTATGGAATAGGCGTTTTTAGAGAATACGGATAGGTTTTTGATAATAGAATGTCCCAAATTGGGAGATAGGTTTTATTTTGGAAGGATATTTTGTTGTTGGGAAACGACTAATGCCATTTTATTTTTAAAATGGTATAACAGGTTTTCTTTCTACACCGAAGCCTCGGCGTAGGGGTAAAATCTACAAGGTTTTTCTACTAAAACTCCGAAATAGTCCGCTCAATAATATCACAACAGTCATGCAATTGCTCCTCGGTCATCACTAGTGGCGGTGCAAAGCGAATGATATTGCCATGTGTCGGTTTGGCGAGGAGTCCGTTGTCTCTTAGTTTCAAACAAATATTCCATGCGGTAGTACTCTCGGGGGTGTCGTTAATCATAATGGCATTCAATAAGCCCTTGCCTCTCACAGCATTTACTAAATCAGATTTTTCAATAAGCTTATTTATTCTATCTCTGAAAATCTCTCCGAGGTATTGCGCGTTTTCTGCTAATTTTTCTTCTTTAACTACCTCTAGTGAGGCGATGGCAACTTGACAAGCCAGCGGATTGCCACCAAAGGTGCTGCCGTGTTGTCCTGGGCCAATGACACCCATGATTTTTTTATCTGCCAAAACTGCGGAGACAGGAAATACGCCTCCAGACAATGCTTTACCTAATATCAAAATATCTGGTTTCAAATTTTCATGGTCGCACGCCAATATTTTTCCCGTTCGAGCTATTCCTGTTTGTACTTCATCGGCAATAAATAGCACATTTTTTTCTCTACACAAGGCTGCTGCTTTGGTGAGGTATCCTTCATCTGGCACAAAAACACCTGCCTCACCTTGAATAGGCTCCACTAAAAAACCTGCTACGTTTGGGTCTTCCAAAGCCTTACTCAGTGCACCAAGGTCATTATGATTGATTTTCACAAATCCAGGGGTGAAAGGACCATAATTCCCATAAGCATCTGGGTCGTTAGAGAATGAAACAACAGCAATGGTCCGTCCATGAAAATTGTCATTACAAACAATTATTTTTGCTTGATTTTCTGCTATTTTCTTTTTTTCATAGCCCCATTTACGGCAAATCTTGATGGCGGTTTCGACACCTTCTACCCCAGTATTCATGGGCAATACCATGTCAAACCCAAAATACTCAGTGATATATTTTTCATAGACACCTAATATATCATTATGGAAAGCCCTTGAGGTTAATGTTAAGGTTTGTGCTTGCGCTTTTAGGGCAGCAACAATTTTTGGATGGCAATGTCCTTGATTAACAGCACTATACGCAGAAAGAAAATCATAGTATTTCTTGCCTTCCACATCCCAAACAAAGACGCCTTCGCCTTTAGCCAATACTACTGGGAGTGGATGATAGTTGTGTGCGCCATGTTTTTCTTCTAATGCTATTGCCGCACTGCTTGTTTTTGTTGCCTCCATCATAATTTTGGGTTTATTATTATATAAGATTGTAAATCTAGTAAAAGCATCGCATTCTATATTATTTTTGCTTGTAAATATGGAGGACAGCGTTACACCACTTGTCAAAGGGGATTATTATATTGAAAATGGTCTGATGGTATTTACCGAGCAGTACCATTTGAAAAGAGGCTTTTGCTGTAAAAATGATTGTAGGCACTGTCCTTATCGAGCAACACTTCCCAAAGGTTTCAAACCTTTGGGAAGTTAGAGAAATTTTATTGAAATATACTCTTTGGTTTGTGTCTCCATAAACCAAAGTGTAAACACTTTTAAAACATGGTGCCTCTTTGTAAAAGAAGTAAAACCTTAACACAACAGCATTGAGACCTGAGGGTTCAGGTTCTTAATAGATTGACCAAAAATTTATTGAAATATTTATCCCCAGCACTTGTTAAAGAGAGAAAAGCTTACGATATTTGCGAACTCTTTTTAAAAAATTAGATACTAAGTAAAAGAATTATGGCTAGAGTTTGTGAAATTTCAGGGAAAAGGACAATTTCTGGGAACAATGTTTCTCACGCAAATAACAGAACAAGAAGGAAGTTTTATCCAAACCTTCAGAAAAAAAGGTTCTATATTCCTGAAGAGGGCAAGTGGATTACTTTGAAAGTATCTACTTCAGTGATTAGAACGATTAATAAAAACGGAATATCAAGTGTTTTGAAAAAAGCCAGACAACAAGGAAATACACTTGTTTAAGGTCGCACTTATCAATAATTAACATGTAATAAAATGGCTAAAAAAGGCAATAGAATTCAGGTAATAATGGAATGCACAGAGCATAAAGCGACAGGCATGCCAGGTACTTCAAGGTATATCACTACCAAAAATAGAAAAAATACGGCGGATAGATTGGAACTCAAAAAGTACAATCCTGTCTTGAAAAAATATACTGTTCACAAAGAAATTAAATAGTCATGGCTAAAAAGGTAGTTGCAACCCTCCAGACTGGAGAAAAAAAAGTTTTCGTAAAAGTAATTAAAGCAATAAAATCACCAACAACAGGTGCTTACTCTTTCAAAGAGGAAATCGTACCTGCTGCACAAGCGAAAGATGTTTTGGCTTCGGCTAAATAATTTTTCAAAAAAATATTTTAATTACTAAGTCCCTTTTGGGACTTTTTTTGTGTATTTTCCACCCAAAATCTAAAAACATCACCTATCTATGGCATTCTTTGGACTCTTTGATAAAAACAAAAAGAAGGAATCACTTGATAAAGGTTTGCAAAAAACCAATCAGTCGTTCATGGCTAAAATCAGCAAGGCGGTCGCTGGAAAATCAAAAGTGGATGAGGAGGTTTTGGATGAGCTAGAAGAAATTTTGATTACTTCGGATGTGGGCGTGGATACAATGGTGAAAATTATTACGCGTATCGAGGAGAGAGTAGCCAAAGATAAATATCTAAATGCGAGTGAACTTGATGCTATATTAAGAGAAGAGATAGCCGACCTTTTATCAGAAAATAATACAGAGGATTTAGAGGATTTTACAATTCCTGCGGGACATAAGCCGCATGTTATTTTAGTAGTGGGCGTCAATGGCGTTGGAAAAACGACCACCATCGGGAAACTTGCTGCGCAATTCAAGGCAAGGGACAAGAAGGTAATACTGGGCGCTGCGGATACTTTCAGGGCAGCAGCAGTTGACCAGTTGAAATTATGGGGAGAGCGAGTTGATGTGCCTGTGGTATCACATGGCATGAATACAGACCCTGCAGCGGTAGCATTTGATACAGTGAAACAGGGCGTTGAGCAAAAGGCTGATGTGGTTATCATTGATACGGCTGGTAGGTTGCACACCAAAATAAATTTGATGAATGAGCTTTCTAAAATAAAAAGAGTGGTTCAGAAATTTATTGAAGAAGCACCCCATGAGGTATTATTGGTTTTAGACGGTAGCACAGGACAGAATGCCATTATTCAGGCAGAGGCATTTACCAAAGCAACGGAAGTCACAGCGCTTGCCATCACCAAACTAGATGGTACTGCAAAAGGAGGCATGGTCATTGGTATTTCAGATAAATTCAAAATCCCAGTAAAATATATAGGGGTAGGGGAGCAGGTGGGTGATTTGCAGGTATTTAACAAAGTGGATTTTGTAGATTCTTTGTTTAAAAAGGCTTAAATATCAATATTTCTTACGCGATAATTTTTTTCAACCAACTTTTCTTGGAAGAGTAACACTTTCTTATATATATTTACATGCTCAATTACAATAACCGTAGTTGATTTATAAAGAAGAGGTGAGAGACAGGCTCGTTGACCCTCTGGCAACCAACCGACAAGGTAAGGTGCCAATTCCTGCCAATTCCGAAGTACGGGATGGAACTATAAATTTATTGCGATGAAATTATTCCAACATACAAATGACTTTAGTTTAGAATCAGGAAAAACCTTGAACGGTTTTCAGCTGGCGTACCAAACGTGGGGCGATTTTTCGAAGGACAAAAAAGTACTCTGGGTATGTCATGCCCTTACTGGAAATTCTGATGTTTTTGATTGGTGGGGAGATTTGTTTGGAGCAGGTAAACTTTTTGATCCCAATGAATATTTTATTGTTTGCTCAAATATTATCGGCTCATGTTATGGCAGTACAGGTCCGGTTACAGAAGATGCTTCAGGATGTAAGTCATATTTGGATTTTCCGCAAGTGTCCACTAGAGATGCTGTCAATGCGCAGATAGCATTAGCGAACCATCTGAATATTAAAAAAATAGAGTTGCTCATTGGAGGGTCTATTGGCGGACAGCAGGCTTTGGAGTGGTCTATTTTAAGACCTGAATTTGTTGAGCGTCAAGTGCTAATTGCGACAAACGCACGGCACTCATCATTTGGAATCGCCTTTAATGAATCGCAAAGAATGGCATTGACTGCTGATCCATCATTTTATGACAAGTCAGACAATGCAGGCCAAAATGGACTCAAGTGTGCTCGTTCGATTGCATTACTTTCTTATAGATCCTATGAAGGGTATGCCATCCGTCAGGTAGATGATGCAGAGGCAATTGATAATTTTAAAGCCGCAAGTTATCAGCGGTATCAAGGAAAAAAACTGGTGGAACGATTTAATGCACATGCTTATTATTATTTGACAAAAATGATGGATGCGCACAATGTAGGTAGGGGAAGGAGCGGAGTGCGTAATGCACTCAAAAAAATCACCGCCAAAACCCTAGTGATTGGTATCTCATCAGATTCGTTATTTCCTGTGCAAGAGCAAAAATACTTGGCTGAAAATATCAATGAGGCAAATTATGTCGAAGTAAATTCACCATTTGGACATGACGGATTTTTAATAGAAACAGCACAACTAGAAAATATATTGAAGAAATTTATTCCTAATTTAGAAAAAAAAAGCGTGATAAATTTTTAACAAATCAAATACTGTCAGAAAACCGCTGCGTAAATCAGCGTTATCTGCGGGGCATAAAAGAAAAACATGAAAAAAGAAACACTAGCCATCAGAACCCAATTAGAAAAATCGGCATTTGGGGAGCATTCAGTACCCTTATACATGACCTCGAGTTATGCTTTTGAGAATGCGGAACACATGCGGGCGTTATTTAGCGAAGAGGAAGAAGGCTTTGTGTATAGCCGTTACTCGAATCCGAACGTTAGCGAATTTATTGATAAACTATGTGCATTAGAAGAAGCAGAAAGCGGTTGGGCAACTGCTAGTGGCATGGCAGCGATCTTCTCAACTTTTGCAGGGTTGTTGAGCCAAGGAGACCACATCTTATCTTGCCGTTCTATCTTTGGTTCTACTCATAAATTATTCACAGAAATTTTACCACGTTGGGGAATCACACATGCTTATGTGCCTTTTGATGCCTTGGCTACTTGGGAGGAAAGCATCAATGAAAATACTAAAATATTATACATTGAGTCTCCAACAAATCCTGCATTGGATATTATTGACATTGCGGCAGCGGCGGCTATTGCCAAAAGGAATAATTTGATTTTAGTAGTGGACAACTGTTTT
>CAYRIF010000079.1:0-13452 GCA_964424205.1 uncultured Roseivirgaceae bacterium
TATGGCAATAGTCAAAAATTTTAACACGTATATCTACTGTAAACACATCAAGTGGATCTGCGTAAAGATCTACATCCTTTAAAAAAGCAGGGATATTCTCTTCGTTAATACCGGTGTCAAAGACGTTGATATCTAATTCGGGATTAATAGATAAGGCCTGTTTTTCCATTGCCCGTACTTTTTCAACACCAACAGTATGCATAAAAGCACCTGCTTGTCTATTAAAATTGCCTACTTCAAATGCATCCAAGTCAGAAATATTAAATTTTCCTAAGCCAAGTCGCGTTAAAGTGATGACATATTCACCACCACCACCACCCATACCAGCAATGGCAATTCGTTTATTTCTTAAAATTTCTTGTTCCTTTTTAGTAAGCCATCCTAGATTTCTAGAAAATGCTAATTTGTAATCAAAGTTCATCATGTTATATGTTTTATTGTTTAAGTTTAAAAAATATTATGGTTTTATTGTTTAAATATTTTATGCTGCTATGTCTTGTGTATTGCTATCTTTTTTGCCACTTTGTATTAATACGCTTTGGCTCGTTTCCTCCAAAGATGCTACGACTGCCGCATGCTTTTCTCTGTTAATCGGGTAGTAGATTAAAATTGGAATCGCAAACAATATCAATACCGCTGGTATCGGTCCAAAAAGCAAACGAATACCCAAAAGTGACTCTTCAGACTGCGGCACATTGGGCACATAATTAAGAATTTGTAATACCCATCCTAAAATAATGATTCCAAGGGTTCTTGCAATTTTATCTACCAAACCATATACACCAAAATACATTCCCTCTCTACGTTCTCCTGTTTCTATCTGATCGTATTCTATTACATCTGGTAACATTGCCCACGGCATTACCCAATGCGATGACATGCCTATGGCTAGAATACTTCCTACGATCATCAAAATATTCATATCTCCTTTGCCGAGCCAAAATGAGTAGAACAAACAAACTGCCACGATAAGAAGACCTCCAACATAAGATATACTTTTACTCCATCGTTGTCCTATCCACTTCCAAAGAAAGATAAATACCGTAATCACCAACATTAACACTGTCAAAAGTGGTCCAATAGCATCTCTACTATCCATTAAGTTATATACTACGAAATACATCATTGAAGCTTGCATCAATGTAAATGCTAAACGAACTATCCCAAAAGCACTGATCAACATCACAAAAGGTTTGTTTTGAAATGTCGCTTTTATTGAGGCAACAATGGGCATCTTTGAGGTCGCACTTTTAAATTCCTTTGGCTCTTTTACTCTCCATGCGACAAACGCAACAGACAGCCCTGCCAACACGCCAAATACAGCCCCTGCAATCATATAGCCTAACCTCGGAGTTTCCGCACTACCCACAATTGCCCTCATGGCGATACTGCCAATGGCATAACCAATGGCTGCACCTACAGAACTAATTGTCATCAAATTAGTACGTTCATCATAGTCCTGCGTTAACTCTGCGGTCATCGCCGTATATGGAATATAAGTGATTGAAAAAACCGTACTGAAAATTATATAAGTAGCTGCAATCCAAATAAATGCTGATACTGGTGGTAAACCTGCTGGCACAATCCACAAGACAAAAACGCCAATCATTAAGGGAATAGCACCATAAATTAAATATACCCGTCTTCGACCATGTTTAGATTTGGTGTGATCGGTCATCCAGCCAAAAAGCGGGTCATTTATTATATCCCAAATTTTCCCGACAGTCAATGCCATCCCAGCAACGGCAGGGGAAATCAAAGCAACATCTGTATAAAACGCCATGAGAAAAAAGCTCATGGCTGCAATGACGGGTATCAACCCAATATTTCCCACACCATAGGATAGTTTTGTACCTAAAGGTATAGCATTCGTTTTTTTGTCGGTGTTCTTCATGGTCAGTTAGTTTGATATGGTTGCAATAATATATTCATTGTATTTTTAATATTTAGGCCGCTAATTGAGAGGTTTTATTAAATCCGTGTTTATTTTTCTTTATTTTTTGTCGGTCTTTTAGCTTGGCAACCACATTGGCATGGCTTTCTCTATTTACAGGATACTTCAGCAATATCGGTATTGCTAGAAATATGATAGCCGCTGGTATTGGACCAAATAATAACCGAATACTTAAAAGCGCTTCAGGTGTTTGTTCAACATTGGGCACATAATTATAGATTTCTAACACCCATCCCAATATGACTATTGCCAAGGTTCCTGCAATTTTATCTACCAATCCATATACCCCAAAAAACATACCCTCTCTACGCTCACCAGTTCTAAGCTCATCATATTCTATCACATCAGGCAACATGGCCCAAGGCATTACCCAGTGTGAAGACATGCCAACTGCTAATACAGCTGCAATAATCATCATAATATTCATATCTCCTTTGCCTAACCAAAAAGTAAAAATTAAACTCGTAGCCACAATCATTAACCCACCGGCATAAGAAATATTCTTCGTCCATCGTTTACCAACCCATTTCCAAAATATTATAAATACACCAACTACCAGCAATAAAACAGTCAATAGTGACCCTATGGCATCTCTACGCTCTATTAGGTTATACACAACAAAATACATCATCGTCGCTTTCATCAAGGTAAGCGCAAAGCGCACCAAACCAAATGCACTGATTAACATGACAAAAGGTTTGTTTTGAAATGTTGCTTTTAAAGATGCTACAATAGACATTTTTGAAGAAATGCTTTCAAATTCCTTGGGTTCTTTAACCCGCCAAGCAACAAAAGCGATGGTTAACCCAGCAAGTAATCCAAACATGCCACCAGCAATCATATAGCCTAATTTTGGGGTATCCGCACTACTTACAATCATTCTTACTAATATGCTCCCTACCATATAACCAACTACCGATCCTATCGAAGAAAAAGTAAGCAAATTAGTGCGTTCATCATAGTCCTGAGTTACCTCAGCAGTTAACGCAGAATAGGGAATACGTACCAAAGAATTAACAGTACTAAAAATAATATAAGTAATTGCAATCCATACAAAAGCTGCCGTAGCAGATAATCCTACTGATACCATCCATAATATGGCTGTTCCGATAACCAATGGTACCGCCCCATAAATCAAATAAACCCTTCTTCTGCCATGTTTTGATTTTGTTCGATCCGCCATCCAACCAATTAGTGGATCATTAATAATGTCCCAGATCTTTCCTACCGTTAACGCCATGCTGGCAATTGCAGGTGAAATCAAAGCGACATCGGTATAAAATACCATTAAAAAGAAACTCATGGCTGCAAAAGCAGGCATGCCTCCAAAACTTCCTATCGCAAAGGCAAATTTCACTCTGAAAGGCAGTGTTTTCTTTTTATCGTGTGGTGAACTCATAGTATAATTTTAGTAAATCAGTTGATTCATATTTTTTGTTAGCAATGTCCTAATTTCCCTCCTCAGTATTTTACCTAGGAAGCTTTTGGGTAGGTCATCAAAAACCTTGATTTTATCTGGAATTTTACTGACCTCAATATTGTTCTTAATATATTCCAATATTTCCTGTCCATAGGCATAATAGTTAGCCTCTTCAGTATAAGCATGCCTCAAAGAAACCGTTACGGTAACTTTATCATTTACTTTCACGAGCGCTGCTTCTTTTACCTTTGGGTGTTCATGGGCAATCTCTTCAACCTCTCTTGGGAAAATTTTTATTCCATTGTGTTCTATGATGTCCGAATCTCTACCCAATAAATGCAAGTATCCTTCTTCATCAAAATAAGCAAAATCACCCGTGCATGTCCAGCCATCTTTTGTTGTAGCATCAAGGAGCTCAGGCTTGTTATAATAACCTTTAAAAACCATCGGGCTTTTCACCCAAACTTTCCCAGGGCTATTAGTTGGCAGTTCCTTCCCTTTCTCTCCAATTATTTTTACTTTCACTTCAGAAACAACTTTTCCTGATGAATTAAGTCTATGTTTCGAAGCAGGTTTTCCATGTTGCATATGATCTGCCGTTGAGAGTGCCGTAATCGGAGGCATTACTTCAAAACTACCGTACGCTTGTTGGAGTATTGGTCCAAAAAATTCAATTGCTTCTTTGGTCTTCGCAGCAGGCATCAATGCAGAGCCGTATATAATATTTTGTAATGAACTCAGCTCAAATTCTTTTAGCCTAGGATGATCCAAAATGTCAATCAAAGGGCTTGGGGGTATAAATCCACGAGTAACTCCATGTTTTTCTATTAACCTTAACAACATATTAGCTTCATACCTTGTTGGAATGACTAATGCACTTCCAGCCAAAATGGAAGGCAACACCATTCCACTCCCGGGTCCAGTAAGAGGTACCGCAACCATATTGACATCGGGATTCCCCGTCTTATTGACATTTACCTTTGCCTGCTTGAGTACCATTTTCATGGTTTTAAGGTATTTTTCTTGACAGACTGCTATCAACTTAGGCTGTCCTGTAGTACCCGAAGTAAAATGTAAAGACGCCGTATCAGTTGGGCGTATTTTAGTTTTACTAAATACCGCTTTTTGATTAGCAATAAGTTCGTTGTAGGCTATTCCTTGTCGTACAATTTGCATTGAAGGAATATTTTTTTTAACTTTCTCCAAGACATTTTTCCACTTATCAGAATAAATACACAAAGCGGGTTGAACATCCATCAAGGCAGCAATGGCATTATCTTCATTAAGGTGTTGATGAAATGTAACCAAAGTCCCTCCCATCTCAAAGGCAGCCAGTCGCGTTTCTATTTGTTCTCTCCCCTCTGGCAACATGGTAAATATTTTATCCTCATTTTTTATTCCCATTACAGTCCAGGCTTCCGCTAATTTTAATGAACGGTCTTTTAACTCATCATAAGTCATTGAACCCTTATCATCATAAATAGCTACACGCTTTCCATAACGTTTGTATGCAAAATGAACGAGGTCACGAGGCACCTTAAAGGTCATCATGAGTCCCTGAATAAATAATTTTTTGATTGAAAAATTAGCCATAATTATGCTGTCATGTTGCTTGTTGTTTTTAAAAATTCCCGCACCTCGCGTCTTAATACTTTTGCCAAAAAACTTCTTGGCAGCTCTTCGAAAATTTCTATTTTATCAGGAAGTTGATAGACCTCCAATCTTTCTTTCAGTAAATCAGAAATTTCTTGTTTTATTTTGTGATGATTGTCTAAATTGCGATAGGTATGTCGTAATGAAACCGCCAAAATTGCCTTTTCTTCAACCTGCACCAAATTGCATTCTTTCACCGCACGGTAATCATGTACATGCTCCTCTACCTGTCTTGGATAAATGGTATGCCCTTCTTTAATAATAAGGTCTGCCAAACGACCCAAAATATGCAATCTTCCATCTGCTTCTAAATAGCCTAAATCGCCTATTTTTAGCCAACCATCTACGATAGCACGTGCGGTTAAATCAGGACGTTTCCAATACCCCTTAAACAAGGTGGGACTTTGAATCATCACATGCCCAATTTCTTTGTATGGCAAAGTATGACCACCATCATTTTCAATTTTAACTTTTACTTGAGGCACTACTTTACCTACAGATGTGAGTACATTTCTATTGGCTATCTTACCTTTTTCCATGTGGTCTTTTGGTTGTAACATGCTTACAGGTGGCAATACCTCGGCACTGCCATATCCTTGTTGGAAAATTGGTCCAAATCTTTTTATCGCCTCTTCTAACTTTGCCGCAGCTAATGTTTCCGTTCCATAGATGACATTCCCTAGCGAACTCAAATCATAATCATCCAGTTTAGGATGATCTAGTAAATCAATTAGTAAACTTGGCGTAATAAACATCCGCGTTACTTTGTATTGTTGAATCAGTTCCAAGAACAACCCTGCATTATATGCTGAAGGAACTAGAATAGCTGCTCCTGAAAGTATTGCTGGTAACACAACTCCGCTACCTGCTCCTGCCAAGGGGATTGCCACCAAAAAGACATCGGGCTTTTTCTTTTTTGGTCCAATACCAACATTTTTAACTACTAATTGCAAACTTTTAACAAAGACACCATGTGTGGCAGGCAATGCTTTTGGTTCTCCAGTGGTGCCAGAAGTAAAGCCAAGTGCTACAATGTCGTTAGGGTCAATTTTATTTTTACTATTTTGTGCTGGGTGCTTGACAATAAAATTTTCATAGTTCTCCCCTATTTCTAAAAATTGTAGGTCTGGTATGTTGTCTTTCAGTAAAGTAGCTGCATCCTCTGCAATGGGAGCATCATATATAAATAGTTTGGGTTTAATCAATTCCGCTGCTCTTAAAATATTTTCTTTTGTATACCGTGCATTAAATGAAGTAAGCATGATTCCTGTTTCAAAACCAGTCATACTAATTTCTATTTGATTGATACCATTAGTAACCATCACAAATATTGAATCCCCTTTTTGAATGCCTAATCCAGCTAATCCAGTTGCTAAACTTAATGTTCTGTTTTCCAACTCCTGAAAAGTAACTGCTTTCTGTGCTGTAATAATTGCCTTATTTTCTTTATGGCGTCTAAACGCAAATCGTATCATATCCCTAGGGATTTTGAAACGATTCAACATGCGTTGGACAAGCCAATTTCTAATAAATAAAATCATAACACAACAAAAATTATACAATACGATTACCAATTTTACATAGGCATATCACACAACCAAAAACAACGTCAAAAATTAAATAAGACTAAATCACTGATTTAATAAATATTGACTTTCTATCTCAAACACGATAATTAGATAGCCAACTCAAAAAGTAGTAATTGATTCCTTAAAAAAATATAATGCAAAGTAAAGAATCTAGCGAAGTCACATGGGCAAACTTCTTGACTAAATATTACATTAATGATTTTTAAGATATAGTAGGATTTAAATTATTTGTTAGTATAACAAGTAAACATACCGTAAAGTATAAATAATCATACAATTCACAAAGAAATTAACTCTATTCACCACAAAAAGTAAATTATCCATATAAATATTGCTATTTTAGCACAGTGTTACAATAGTATTAGGTTTTATATCTCAGGAATAAGAACTTATGCTTTTACGACCTACTACTACATATATGCTTTAAATATTACATAAGATTACTACAAACTAAAACTACTACTATGTCAACTATCCCCTTACAAAAAATGGCGAAGCCATTAAACCTTGTTTTTCTATTGTTAATAGTGATTACCTTTAATTTCTTTCTGCTGCCAAAGTTAATTCCTGTCAATGCTGAAGAAGCACAATCCATCATGCCGCTTGATCTTCAGTTTGCCTATACGCCTCAAATGGCATATGAATCTTTACATAGCTATTCTAATGCCATTAGAAAAAAATATATTATTGGAGAAATGACAGTAGACATTATTTATCCCCTATTCTATACTTTATTTCTAAGCTTTTCAATATTTTTAATTTATAAGCATAAAAAAGATAACAATGCATTAGCCATTCAATTTGCCTTGGTGCCATATATCATTTTGGTCAGCGATTTTATAGAGAATACGGGTATTGTCACCATGCTTTCCAAATACCCTCAAGAGCTCGTTTCGGTTGCTTGGGGAACGAGCTACTTTTCTACTTTAAAATGGGTGACCGTAGCATTTTGCTTTTTACTCATCATTGTGGGCTTGTTAAATAATCTAAGACTAAAATTAATACAATAAAACATTGAAAAAAAAATTAAAAGCACTAGGAATAACCCTTTTAACATTAATGATTTTTAGCGGATTATTTTTGTTTTTTTATCTAAAATCTACCGCCCCCAAATATGATGGCATCGTTAAACTCAAAGCGCTACATCAAGAAGTAGAAGTGTACTATGATACCTATGGCATTCCACATATATATGCGCAAAATGCTGAAGACGCTTACTTTGCTTTGGGCTATGTACATGCCCAAGATAGGTTATTCCAAATGGAACTAATAAGAAGAGCAGGTTCGGGAAGGCTTTCAGAAATATTCGGTGATAAAACCATAGAAACCGACAAGTTTTTTCGTACCATGGGCATTAGAAAAGCTGCTGAGAAATCTGCAGCCACCTATCTAAGCAAAAATAAAAAACCATATCAAAAAGCTACTTTTGCCTATCTGAATGGCGTTAATAGTTTCTTGAAAGCAGGAGATTTACCTATTGAATATAAAATATTAGACATTGAACCAGAAGAATTCACTCCTGCTGATATCTATACCATCATTGGCTACACAGCATTTGGTTTCTCAAACGCTACGGTGGAAGAATCTATTGTAGATAGAATCGCAAAAAAATACGGAATAGACTATCTGTCAGATTTTGATGTAGACATTGCTGACTCCTTAACAACTACGAATAATGACACCGCAATAGCCACCCATATAAGTATTCAAAAATTATTTGCCCATGTAAAAGAAACCGCACCTTTTCCAATAAAATTTGGGAGCAATAGCTGGGTAGTTGCACCTTCAAAATCAAAATCAGGAAAGGTGATTTTTGCAAATGATACCCACATTTTCTTCGCCCAACCCTCAGTCTGGTATGAGGCGCACATAGAGTACCCTGGGTATAGTTTTTACGGAAGTCATTTGGCGCTCTCTCCTTTTGGCACCGTCGGGCACACTAGAAACTTAGCATGGGGTCTTACCATTTTTCCGCATGATAATCTCGATTTATATAGAGAAAAAGTAAATCCTCAAAACCAGAATCAAGTCTGGGAAAATGACCATTGGGCTGATTTGAAAATTGATGAAGAGGTGATTAAAGTAAAAGACAGCGATCCTATACATTTCACCGTTAAAACTTCAAGGCATGGTCCGTTATTAAATGGGTTAGAATTTAACAAAACGCCGTACTGGCAAGACAATGCGCCAATCGCGATGAGGTGGATACTGCATGAAATGCCTACACAGATACTTGAATCGACTTACAATCTAAATCATTCTAAAAATATTGAGGAGACGAGGGCGGCCGTAAAATTGATTGATATTTTAGGATTAAATGTACTCTATGGAGATAATAAAGGAAACATTGCGCAATGGAGTACTGGTAAAATCTCAAAAAGACCTGCTCATGTAAACTCTAAAATGATTTTGGATGGCGCTAGTGGTAAAGATGAATTGCTTGGGTATTATGACTTCTCGGAAAATCCGCAATATGAAAATCCCTCATCAGGTTTTTTATCCTCCGCCAACGAAAAACCAAAGCCTGTCAATGGCATCATCTATCAAGGATATTACACACCCGACTTTAGAGCCAAGCGAATTGAAAATATTTTGAACACCAAAGAAAAATGGTCATTGGAAGAGATGAAATCCATTCATAAAGATGTTGTATCAAATGAAGATCCTGTATTTGCTAAAATAATGCTTGAAAAAGTAAATACCAAAAAATCTACTCTACATAAAGAAGCATTTGATCTGTTAACAAATTGGGATGGTGATTATCAAATCGAAGATGTTGCGCCTACTATCTTCAACAAATTACAATATTACGTGTTGGAATATGCGTTGAAGGATGAGCTAGGCAATGATGACTTTGAAGGGCTTGTATCATCCTATTTATTAAAGCGTTCATTCAAAAAATTCTATAATAATAATGAATCAAAATGGTGGGACAATATCGTAACAGAAGACGTCAAAGAGACACGACAAATGATTTTTCAAAAAGCATTTGATAAAACAATAGAAGATTTAAAACAACAATTAGGCAAAAATATCCAAGAGTGGCAATGGGGCAAAGTACACACCTTAACGCACAAACACCCTTTAGGAAACGTTAAGCTAATGGCTAAATATTTTAATGTAGGGCCATTTCCAATGCAAGGAAGTAATTGTGTCATCAATAAAATGGCATTTCCGCTGAATGCAGACGGACAGTATAAGGTAGCTTGGGGTCCTGCTTTGAGGGTTTTAATAGATTTTGATGATGTCGAAAATTCAGAAAACATCATTCCTACAGGACAATCTGGCAATGTGATGAGTAAACACTATAAAGACCAAGCAGAAATGTACAACAAAGTGGTATATCGAAAACAAATGATGAATGAAAAAGAAATCAAATCAACTTTTGAAAGCAACTTAGTTTTAACACCATTAAAGTAATTTAAAATGAAAAAGAGCTACTGGTTTCTGGGAATTATAATAGTCATAATTACGGCATTTTATTTATACCCCAATCCTAAAAAAGAATTTAGTGAACTCTATACTGGTGATGAGAACACGGCAAAGTCACTTGACATATTCCGAAAAATTCCCCTTAACTCAATAACGGTGAATGAGGTAACTTGGAATTATCTCGCTACAGGAAAAGGTAAAGAAACAATTCTTTTTCTACATGGTCTAGGAGGCGCTTACGACATTTGGTTTCAGCAAATTAACGCATTAAAAAATAACTATAGAATTATCGCTCCTACCTATCCTGCTGTAAACTCTGTTGATGAAATGGTGTCCGCAATTTCTCAGATCTTAGAAAAAGAGCAGGTTAAAAAAGTCTACATTGTGGGCAGTTCATTGGGTGGTTTCATAGCGCAACATTTCACTGCTACCTATCCCGAAAAAGTAGAAAAGGTTATTCTAGGAAATACTTTTCCACCAAACGACATCTTTAAAAAAGAAAATGCCACCAAAATGAAAGTAGCCGCTTTCCTTCCTGAATGGCTGTTAATGAAAATGTTTAGGAAAAATTTAATAGAAAACGTAATCCCCGCATCACAAAATTCTGAATTGACCAAGGCCTACTTACTAGAGCAAGATTATGGCTTAATGAGTAAACAGCAATTTTTGGCTAGGGGTCAATGTGTGATGGATAAATTTGAAGCTCCCAATTTTACGAAATTAAAAATTCCTGTCATGATTATTGAATCGGACAATGATCCATTAATCAATGCTGCTATGCGAAAAAAAATGAAAGATAATTATCCAACAGCACTTATACATACCTTCTCAAACAAGGGACATTTTCCATATCTAAACACACCAAAAGAATACACCATGTACATCAAAGATTTTTTAAACGATGAAGGAGATATTAATAATGACATCTCATCTACTATTAATCAATATTTCGAAGGAAGAAAGGAAGGAAATACAGCATTGCTAAAAAAAATATTTCACCCTACAGCACGTTTACTTACGATAAAAGAAGATACACTCTCTTCTTTATCTCTTTCGGACTATTTGAACCATGTCCAAGCGCAAGGAGCCGTAGCGTGTAAAACCACACTTTTATCTACTGAGGTAACTGGAAATATTGCCACCGCCAAAACAGAATTTAACTACGGTACGATTAAGTATATAGATTATTTGAGTCTATTAAAAATAGAAAATGAGTGGAGAATAGTAAATAAGACATATCAAAAAATAGATTAATTGCCTTCGGAAAGTTAGCAAACAAGCACATAATATACTATATTGAGATTCCAATTATGTTAAAAAGCAAACACGCATATATCTATGATAAATACAAAAAAACTACCAAAAGCTGACGCCGCTTATGCATATCCATTATTAATAAAAAGGATTTTAGAACAATCATTAAAATATGAACCCAACAGAGAAATTATCTACCGTGACCTTACTCGCTATAACTATTTTGAACTAAACAAAAAAGTACGAAGACTAGCCAATATGCTTGGCTCGCTAGGCATAAAAGGTGGCGATACTGTTGCTGTGATAGATTATGACAGTACTAGGTATTTAGAAAGTTTTTTTGCTATACCCATGATTGGTGCTGTGTTGCACACTGTTAATTATAGACTTTCTCCTGAGCAAGTTTTATATACGATTAACCACGCAGAAGATGATGTTATATTTGTTCATAGCGATTTTTTACCTATTATAGAAGGTATCCAAGATAAAATAACCACAGTAAAAAAATATGTAATTTTAACAGACGATGGAGAAATTTCTGAAACAACAATTCCAATCGCTGGGGAGTATGAAAATTTGCTCGCAAAAGAATCAGATGAATATGATTTTCCAGATTTTGACGAAGATTCTATTGCCACCACTTTCTATACAACTGGTACTACTGGCAATCCGAAAGGGGTGTATTTTAGTCATCGCCAGCTTGTATTGCATACGTTTGCGGGTGCACTAACCTTTGGCTCTTTTGATGCTCAGTGTAGCTTTCGATCAAATGACGTTTACATGCCCATTACACCAATGTTTCACGTGCATGCTTGGGGAATACCATACCTTGCGACCATGCTGGGTGTCAAGCAAGTCTATCCAGGCCGATATGAACCTGAGATGCTATTAAAATTATTACTAACTGAAAAGGTGACTTTCTCACATTGTGTGCCAACTATTTTGCACATGCTAGTGAGTAGTCCTGCGATTAAAAATTATGACCTGACCAACTGGAAAGTGGTGATTGGTGGAGCGGTTATGCCAAGTGCGCTAGCCAAAGCTGCATTGGAGCTAGGCATAGACGTAATAACAGGGTATGGCATGTCCGAAACCTGTCCATTATTATCAGTAACCTATCTGAACAAAAACCATAACCTATCAATAGACGAGCAGGTAGAATTACGAACCAAAGCAGGAGTTCCTGTACCATTTGTAGAAATGAAAATTATAGATGCCAATGGCACTTTTATGCCTAAAGATGGAGAATCTGTAGGAGAGGTAGTGGTAAGAACTCCATGGTTGACGCAGGGGTATTTCAAAGAACCAGAAAAAGGAGACACACTCTGGGAAGATGGATACCTGCACACTGGAGATGTTGGAGCGCTTAACAATGAAAATTTCTTGAAAATAAGTGATCGAATCAAAGATGTAATCAAAACTGGTGGCGAATGGGTTTCTTCTGTTGATTTAGAAGACTTGATTGGCAAGTATGAGGCGGTATCAGAAGTGGCAGTAGTTGGGATTCCCGATGAAAAATGGACTGAAAGACCACATGCCATGATTGTGCTTAAAGAAGGACAAACTGCCAACAAAGCAGATATTCAATCATTCCTACAGCAATTTGTAGAAAGCGGAAAAATCAGCAAATATACAGTACCTGAAAGCATAGATTTTGCTGCAGCAATCCCTAAAACAAGCGTGGGAAAAATTGACAAAAAGAAGATTAGAATTGATTTGCAGTAAGCTGTTAAAACTTTTTTTGTAGACTTCCTAGGTTTTAAAAACCTAGGAGGTCTTTTTATTCCGTTCTGCAAAAACCTCATGGTGCTGAACCTTCTCTTCAAACTCCAATAGGAAATCATCATCCTCTGGGTAATACTTTGCCTTCTCAAAATCCTCACCTGCAAAATTTTTAATGACCTCAATATTTTTCCAATACGTTATCAAGGTGAAATGTCCCTCCTCTCCTTGTCTATTTCTTAAAAAGGTCAATCCCATAAAGCCAACCGTTTTTTCATAATCAGGAATTGCTACCGCCTTCAAAAAATCAGTGTACCGCTCGTAATCTGCTTTGCGGGTTTTACCATGCCAAATTCGTGCTATCATAATCCTATCCTTAATGTTCGTTTCCTTTATAAATCCACATTGGCTCAGTATTTCCAGCCCTC
>CAYRIF010000080.1:0-13326 GCA_964424205.1 uncultured Roseivirgaceae bacterium
AACTTAAATCGCTCACAGCTTCTTGCTTCTATCAGTGCACACATCAATAATTTTTCTACCAGCTGTTGGTCTCTACTACCGCCTTTTTTTAATTTTTTGCTTAGTGCGGCTACGTACTCATCTTTGCGCTGTTTACCTAGTTTATAACCTCGCTGCTCCAATTGTTGCAGCACGCGCTCAAAATGCTCCCACTCTTCCGCTACCACTGGTGTCATTACCTTCACTAGCGCTTCTTTATCAGGAAATTGCACAATCATGGATATACATGCCGATGCTGCTTTTTGCTCGCAGTAAGCATGATCAATTAAAATCTCTTCTAAGTTCTTCTCTGCGATGTTAATCCACCGTGGATCTGATGGTAGCTCTAATCCTAATATATTTTTACTCATCGTATATTTAGTTTTTCATCTATGTCTTGTCGTTCTACGATTATCATAATTTCTACGATTTCATCCTCAATACGATAAATAATACTATCCACGCCACAAACACAACGTCTATAACCTTTGCGAATAAAATCAACTGACTGATATAAATAAGGTTGTTTTGCAATTACTTCAAATTGCTTAAAAAATGTAAGAAAATATTTATCCACTTGGGTTTCCCCAAATTGCTGCATACCATATTGATGGATCCGTATTAAATCATCCTTAGCCTCTTCACTTAGTCTATAGTTTTCCATTCTTACCAAACTTCTTCTTCGACTTCTTTAAGATTTCGGCACGAGTCATCTCGGTAAAACCCCTCCGCTCGGCACGGATAATCTTAGCACGAATCCAATCCACTTCTTTTTGTTGTGTTCGTGCTTGTCGTATCAAATCATTTACAAGCTCGCTTTTGCTCGTATATTCCTTGCTCTGCACCTGTGCTTTTAGCCATTCGTCATTTGGCGTCGTAAATGAAATACTTTGTCTTGGCATGATTTACATTTTAAGATTACATATGGTGTAAATTTACACCTTGCTTACACCAACTGCAAATAAATTATATCACTTAGACTAGCCATTCACTAGAAATTATTTAGCAACACTACGACTATGTTTTGTCACGATATTTGCTTTTCTAAAGTCAAATATCTCGCCAAAACAATTGAATTTTGCACCTTCTTCATGGGGTTTTACCCCATGCTATTCATATTTCGCCCCTACAGGGCTGAGAAAGCCACAGGAATGTAATCAATTAAAAAACAGCCACTTCACACCAGCATCAAAAGTACGTTTTTGTCCGGTGTAGTAGGGCGTTGCGAAATAGCCGTCTGCTTCTACATTTTGTAGCACATTGGTCAACTTAAAAAACCACCTTGAGCGCTTCACTTTAAAACTGATGAAAAAATCTGCTAATAAATAGGAAGGAATTTCAAAATCATCTTGCAGGTAAAACTGCGAAATAACTGGATCATAATTCATTGCATAATAATCCGACTGCCAATGCATGTCGAACCCAATCTGTGCCCACATCACATTGTCAAACATCATATTTTCGTAGTAGAATTTGCTATTAACAAACAGTTCAGGAATTCTAAATTTGTCACCATCGTCTCCTCCTATTGTGGTGTAAATCACCCTATTAGCTAAGTGTAGGTGTTTTGAAAATTTAAAGCTAAAATCCAACCCTGCCGTCAAAATTGTTGCTCCCTTGCTTGCTTGCTCAGGTTGTTTTTCCTTGTTAAAATAGATATAATTTTGAATATTTGAGATAGAGAAAAGAGGGTTCAGCAATAAAGAACCTATCTTGTAATGCATTTTTGCATCTATCTTATTGGCAATGATTGATGCAAAAATATGATGCCATTCATCATGATTACCAAAGTAATTTTCTACCATAAATGAAGGACGGCTTTTTGTGCTGGCATATGAAACATCCAAAATTTTATTCTTGAAACCCGCCATTATTTTAAAGTCTCCACCTAATAAGTATTCGGCATTGAATCTAACAGCACTGCTATCAGTGAGGTTGTAACGCAGGTAAGTTCCTGCATAATTCTCATAGTCCGTACCAATTGCCGCTAAGTATTTGGGGATATATTTTACCGACCTTCTTTTTAAATAAAAACTATAAAACAGCTGCTGAAAGTCTCCCTTCATCCCTATTTCATTGGTGAAATATTTAAACTTAGATTCATCGGCGGTTTCTGTATCCGAAATAAGTATTTTGGTGAAATAAGCCTTATCAGACCCCACACCATCATCAATAAAATTAATGGTTTCACTCGTCTTATCAAGCTGATGATATACCTGCAAGTAATCAGTGAATCTGAACTGGTGATACAGGTGATAATTGACCATCAGTTCATTACTTTCAGCATTTTGTAGCCACACCTGCGCATCATTATTATAGCCAAAAAGGTTGGAGGCTAAATTTACTTCTGGCGGAACAATGCCACCACTTTCCAGCACTCGGTGCTTTACGCGTGATAGGTTTGCAAGCATGCGGTATCGCCCATCTTTAGAGCGATATGCATTATAAAAATCATAGGCATAGGAAATGACATTTCTATCACCCTTACCCGAAGAGCCTACTTGCTTATCGGCAGTGATTGCCTTGATGTTAAACCCAAAATTCCAATTTTTATTCACATTTCTTGAGTACTCCACATCTACAATCGCTCGATTTGATCCTCCAAAAACAGCGTAAATGCTTGAATATGGCGATTTGGTATCGTAATACCTTACTTTTTCGGGTGCTTTGAAATAATAATTGTACGAATCATATCCCGACTGCCTTCCGATTTTATTGACAGGCGAAAAATAAATTGGTCGGATGGCCGTACCTAGATTTCCCAGATCCTGCATCATAAATCGATTTTTTCTTACAAAATCAAAGGCATTAAAATTGTCGGGAAGCGTATCTAAATAGTGGTATATGGTATCATTATACTTCACATTTTCAAGATAAAAAAATCTCGCCGTTTGCGGCCCGTAAGGTGAATCCACTACCACCGAGTCAATATTAAACGGGCCGGTGGGTGCTTTATCGACCGTATCGCTGGCGTAAATGTCTTCCCCAAAATCTCCATTTCTATTCAAATCATTATCACCCCTGCGAATCTGAGAGAATGCCACTTCTGTAAAGAGGAAGGCAATGAAAAGAATCGGTAACAGTTTTTGATACACGCTTTTTAGTTTATGGTTTTTTTCTGCTATTTACAATCTCTAAAACATTTGCATCAAAAATATCGCCATTTTTTAAAAAATAGGTTTGAATAGGCAAATAAAATATTGGAAGTCCTCCTAATTGCGATTTGAATTTTTCACCTGACAGCCTCATTGCATCTTTTTCAGTGGTTAATATCACTTTATGGTCAAAATCAATGGTCGCAAATTTATTTTTTATTTGTAGCAAATCTTTCAGCAAATAATGATGATGGTCTGAAAAATTTAAATGAGCACATAAATTAAAATTACTGTTGACATAATCTGCCAACGGTGTAGCATTAGCAATTCCCGAAACCAACAGTACATTTTTAGAAAATGGCACCTCATTTGTTTCATCCATACTTTTTGGTGATAAGTACTTGATACCTGCAAAAAAAATAGGTATGTCGTTTTTTGTGTACACTTTTATTTTGTCTGACATCTCTTGCTGCGCCTTACCCGACAAATCATTGGGGCACTTGGTCATCACAATTATATCTGCTCTATTCGCACCCGCGCGAGCCTCTCTCAATCTACCCGAAGGCAATAAGTAGTCGTTGTAAAAAGGAGTTGAAAAATCAGTTAACAAAATACCTAGGTTAGGAATCACGCTACGATGCTGATACGCATCATCTAATATAATCACCTGATTATCAGGCACCTCAAATAGTATTTGAGGTATTGCCAATGCCCGTTCCTCTCCCACTGCCACATTTATTTTATCTTTATATTTTGTATAAAACTGAAATGGCTCATCACCCAAAGTATTGGCATTGTCCTCTTCATTTGCCAATCTAAATCCGTGTGTTTTTCTCCCATACCCTCGACTCAGCGTGGTGATTTTTTTATCATCTGCTAACAACCTTATCAAATATTCTACCATGGGCGACTTACCTGTGCCTCCTACCGACAAATTACCCACTGATAATACCAGCGTATCAAATTGGAAGGATTTTTTATACCCAATGTTATAGAGGTGATTTCTAAACTTGGTGAGCCCATAATAAATCAACGAAAAAGGAAGCAATAAAATTTTTATAATGTGCATTAAATAATATGTCATTGATTAGCTTAGCAGCAACTCGGCAAATTTCGTTAATTATGACTAGAATAAAAGAGATTACAAATTTTTTAGAGAAGATTGCTCCTAAAAACTATCAGGAAAGCTATGACAACTCAGGACTGATTGTAGGTGATGCGAATGCTACAGTCACGGGCGTCATGATATGTCTAGACTCGACAGAATCTGTCATTCAAGAAGCTATAGACACGAATTGTAATTTGGTCATAGCGCATCATCCCATAGTTTTTGGTGGATTAAAGCAAATCACAGGAAAAAACTATGTAGAAAAGACTATCATCAAAGCCATCAAAAATGACATCGCCATTTATGCCATTCATACCAATCTGGACAATGTACATACGGGTGTCAATCGTAAAATTGGCGAAAAAATTGGGTTAGAAAATTTGAAAATTTTAAGACCTAAAAAAGGATTACTTTCTCAACTTGTAGTTTTTACACCAAAAAAGGACACAAAACATGTGCTCAAAGCTTTAAATGAGGCTGGTGCTGGCAATATCGGCAATTACAAAAATTGTAGTTTTAGAACAGAAGGGATAGGCACTTTCGAAGGCAATGAACATGCTAATCCCACCATTGGCACAAAAAACAAACTAGAAGAAGTAAGTGAAGATAGAATAGAGGTTATTTTTCCTTCAAACATTGAACATCAAATATTAAGCGCATTGAAAAAAGCACATCCGTATGAAGAGATAGCCTACTACCTTAATTCATTAGGAAATGTCAATCAGGAAATTGGCGCAGGCATGATTGGAAATTTGCCGAAGGCGATGGATGAAAAAGATTTTTTACATTATTTGAAAGAAAAAATGCAGCTTGATTGCATCAGACACACAGCTTTATTGAAAAAGAAAATAGAAAAAGTTGCCTTTTGTGGTGGCGCCGGGAGCTTCTTGCTTCATGATGCAATCAGAGAGCAGGCAGCTGTTTTTATCACAGGAGATTTTAAGTATCATGAATTTTTTGATGCAGATTCGAAGCTAATAATTATGGATATAGGGCACTATGAAAGTGAAGTTTTTACAAAAGAATTAATTTATGATTTATTAAATAAAAATTTCACTACTTTTGCGCTTCATTTGACAAAACAGATAACAAATCCTATAAGTTATTTTTAAACAATGGAAAACACGATAGAGAAAAAACTTCAAGCACTAGAAAAACTTCAAGAAATAGATTCAAACTTAGATAGCATCAAAAAAGTAAGAGGTGCGCTACCTGAAGAAGTAAGGGATTTAGAAGATGAAATTGCAGGTTACATGACGCGATTAGAAAAATTCACTGATGATTTAAAAGGCATTGAAGATGATATCGCCAATAAGAAAACTGCCATTAAGGATTCTGAAAAACTGATTAAAAAGTACAATGAGCAGCAGATGAATGTTAGAAATAACAGAGAATATGATGCCATCACCAAAGAAATGGAATTACAAGCATTAGAGATTCAAATTTCTGAAAAAAGAATCAAAGAGTCCTTTATAAAAATAGAAGGAAAAAAAGAAGAGATTAAGGAGACCGAAGCACAAGTTAGCGAGCGGAAAAAAGACCTCAAAGTAAAGCATGAAGAGTTAAAACAAATAATTTCTGAAAGCGAAGGAGAAGAGAATAAGTTGCTAGACAAAAGAAAGAAAGCAACTAAAAGTGTGGAAGAGCGACTATTGGTGGCATACGACAAGCTAAGAGGCAATGCAAAAAATGGACTGGCAGTAGTTTCTGTAAAAAGAGGTGCTTGTGGTGGTTGTTTCAATATTGTTCCGCCGCAACGACAAGCTGACGTCAAGGAAAGAAAAAAGATTATTGTATGTGAACATTGCGGTAGAATATTTTCGGATGTAGAGTTTGTGATAGAAAAAGAAAAGCCAAAAAGAACAAGAAGAACTACCGTTAAAAAGAAGAAGGTATAAATTTAAATTATTGTACAGATTAGAAAAGAATAGGCTGACTTCAGTTCATCCTTTTTTTATTATGAAATTCGAACCCATATAACCTATGCGCAACCTTAGCGGTTGCTTCATTTTGTAAGAAGAAAATTGATTTAAGACTATACGCTACAAATTCTGATAATATTACCTGAATTTTATTGCCACTCTTTTGACTCCTGCCTAATTTGCTGTAAGGATTTTTCTCTTCCCTCTTTTACGTTTGCATTTGAAGTTTCCGCCCGCTCCTTTAACTCGGATTTAGTCATAGCTACTTGATTAGCTGAGAGAATACTCTTCCCTTTGAATTAAGCTGATATCATTTACCTTCATCCATCCCTCTATTACTGAGTACTTTTCTGCAGGTATATCTGTCATAAAATATAGCTTACGGGTTTATATCATTGTAAAAATATAACGATTTCATTGATAAGTTTATTTTCTCACCCTTACCTCAAATCCCTAAAACTCTTATTCTTCTCATATTTCAAATCTGAAAGCAGCGCCGATTTTATTCGATAGGTGAAGGAGTAGGAAGTAAAACGCCCGAAAGGGGTCCAATTAAATGCCATTGTCCAACAATTGATATCACGCGCAATATTAAATTGTGTCTGCGTAAATTCCTTTTTGTCTATATCATAACCTGACGAAAATCTGACATTCCATTTAGGGGTTAATTTCACGTTACCGCTGAACCTCACGCCTTGCGTCACCTTTGAATCTTCAAACCCCCGTTTGCCGTAATTCAGTGTATAGCTAATGCGCAAATTCCATGGCATGTCAAAATCCACATAGATATCAGGGTCAAGATTTGTAGGATCGAATCCTAAGCTATTGAACTTATTATCCTTTTTATTTTTATTATCCTTCCCTCGTGCTTTAGGGTTTAGGCTTGTGCCAACAGACAATCGGACCGAAGTAACTTGCCCTATAAAATCACCATTCGTCCAAGCAAATTTATCAACCAATCGTTGTTTGACAACTTTCTTTCCTTTGGCATCCAACGTAATAGGTGCTGTCAACTCATAAATATAAGGATTGATGGATGCACTCGTTGAGATATCAAGTTTTTTCTTAAATAATTTGGTCCGTAAGGAAAAGGAGAAATTAGATAAATTAAATGAATCCACAGCCAAATTATAGCTTGTACTGAAGGAAAAATTATCAATCAATGATATTTTTTGTGCCTTTCCTGTCGTGTCATTCTTTTGTAAGGCCTTCATTTCTAGATTGTTAGAGACAGAAAAACTGATTGATCCAGATTTTCCAGTACCCGGCCTTCCTAAGCCTATATTCCTGTACCTTGAAATCAACTGCTCTCTCCCATCCTCATCTACTTGCCTATTCTGATAAAAACCATACCTGCTCTCAGCAAAATCAGGATGCATACTGAAACTTAGTGAGGGTCTGATAGTATGTCTGATAGCTTGTATTCTCTTCCCCTTTTTAAAGTTGTACATCCCATAAATATTTGTGGTCAAACTAACTCCTCCATTATATTCATATGCTCTTGAAAATCCTGAAACAGTATCTACCCTCATCGCTTTTTCGTCTTCCAAATACTCGTAATCAAGTCTTTTAGGATACCACCATTCTGTATAATTAAAAGATGGGTTTAGCGAGAAATATTTAAATAACTTTATGGAAGTGGAAACCGGAATTCGATGGGTAGCGCCAATTTTTGCCCTATCAAAAAGTAGTTGATTAAATTTAAAATCAATAATGTCATCATTCTGTGGATTTTCATCCACCACCTTAAAACTTGAGCCTGAATTCACTTTATTGTTTGATAATTGTACCTGGCTAACAAAATTGTAAGAGAATTTAATTTTTTCGTACCACCTGCTTCCGCCGCCCACTTTTCTTTTGAACGGCTGAATACTACTCATACTAATACTTAAATCTGGAAGCGTGACATCTACAATTCCAGTGGCAATATTTTGGCTATGCCTAGCACCCATGGTCATACTAAACGGCGTGCCTGTAAAAGTTTTGGAATAGGATACATTAGAACTAAAAGTAGATCGAGTATTAAAAGCAACTTCCTTGACTACGTTAGTGGTGTAAGACGAAGATCCTAAATTTACACTTGCTGAAAATCGGCTCGAACCACGGGACTGCGGCGAATGATTCCATCGTACCCAAAAAGTTTTTAACTTGGTATTGTCTTCCAAATTTCCCTGTCCTACTTTTTCAAAGCTCACATTAAACCTTCCACTATATCTGTAACGTTTTTTGTAAGTAGATGAAAGGTTTAATCCCCAATCTCCTTTGGTATAAATAGAGCCTAACAAATCCAGATCCATATAATCATTTATAGCCCAATAGTATCCACCATCTCTTAAGAAAAATCCCCGACGCTGCTCCTCTCCATAAGAAGGAACTCTAATTCCTGAAAGCTTTTCCCGCGGCACAGGAAACCACCCAAACGGTAGCCATAATGGAGTAGGCACATCAGAAATATACAAGCGAGAAGGACCTACCAATATTTTTTTCTTCGGAATAACCTTTATTTTATCTGACTTGATATACGTTCCTGCAAAAGGGTCTTCACAAGGACAAAACCTTCCCTCTGATACAAATAACTCATTGTACTGATTTTTCTTCACTTTTTTGCCCAATAAAAAACCTTCTCCCTGCTTGGTTATCACCCCATGAATAATCGCTTTTTGCGTCCGAAAATTATAGCGCATACTATCCGAGTAATATTGGTCTTGCCCTTGGGTAAATAAAGGTCGCCCAATGATATGACCAGTAGTATCATAACCTGGCAGTGCAGTAACACTCTCATCATCAAAATCTATTCTAATATAATTTGCCTCCAAAACAATATCGCCATAAGTTACTTTTGCGTTTTTATACAAATGCACCGTTTGACTTTTCATCTCCATCAAAGTAGAATCCTCTGCATAATACTTGATTTCCGTTTTGAAATCTCCCGTTGGCTTAGCAGATATGTCCAAAGAATCTTTGGGAAGTTGCAGAGAATCCGTTGGTAAGCCAATGGTATCTTGCGCTGGTGCAATTTGAAGCGAATCCACTATATTGATGGCACTTTTTTGTGCATACCCAACCCAGCTTATCAGCAGAAAGAATATAAGAAAAAATATGTTTCTAAAGTGGTACAATTCCGTTATTACTAATTAGTCAATAAATAAGGCGCAAAGTTACCTGATAAAATTAAACAAATGAATTAAGATAAAGATTTCTAAACTATTGTTTCATCCAAAAATATAGAATATCCAATCAACAACAAAAACAGTGCCGTCAAGCTAAAAACTGACTATCGGTTCCAAAAAAAGAGACAAAACACTTGTATAATGTTGCTCTTTTGTAAAAGGTTAGCATTTTTCTCATTAATTTGCACTGAAAACCTAAAGCATATTTTCAATATCAATAAAAGGAAAGTGAAGTTATCTAAAGAATTTAAAGTTGGTTTAATGACAGTAATTGCAGGTGCAATTATGTATCTGGGATTTAATTTTTTAAAAGGTTCCGATGTTTTTTCAAATACAAACCAATACTACGCCTACTATGACGACGTGAACAACCTGACAGTATCTAATAGCGTTACCCTTAACGGTTTTGCGGTAGGTAGGGTAAGTAATGTAAAAATCATCCAAGGCGAAAAGAATAGAGTCTTGGTAGAGTTTGACATTAATGGTGACATTGTAATTGGCAAAAACACGCAAGCACAACTTGCTGCTGATTTGTTTGGAAAGGTAACCATCGTTTTAAAACAAGGGAACATAAATACACCGCTACAAGATGGGGATACCATAAGCGGCACGCATCAATTGGGTTTAACGGAAACATTGAAAAATACCACAGACCCGCTGAAAGTAACCATGCTCAAGGTGAACAATTTACTAGAAGGTTTTGATGGCACCAAACAAAAGCTGAATGAACTTTTAGATGAGCTAAAAGTGACCACCGCTCGTGCAAATGCAACGGTTGGGGAAAATAGAACCAACTTAGTGAGAATTACCAAAAATATTTCTGATCTAACGCTTGCACTGAAAGACGAGAAAGAAGGTTTGCGTCCACTCCTCACAAGTGCCAACATGATTGCTGATTCCATCAAGGTACTTGAATTTGGAAAAACACTGGACAACTTGAACAAGACCATGACATCGCTCACAGGTACGATCGACAAAATGAACAAAGGTGACGGCACATTGGCGAAACTTTTGAATGATGATGCGATGTATAAAAACCTCAATCATACCGCAGAAAGTTTAGACAAACTACTCATTGATTTCAAAGCACATCCCAAAAGATACGTTCACTTTTCGCTCATTGGAAAAAAAGACAAAACCAAAAAATAGATGGCAGAGAACCTTGAATTCAACAAAAACGAAGATGCATTCAAGCAATTATGTTACAAGTTGCGCTCGAAATTTAATGAAGTAAAATTAGGCGGAGGAAAAGCGAGAATTGAAAAACAGCATAAAAAAGGAAAACTCACCGCACGAGAAAGAATCCACTATTTAATTGATAAAAATTCGGAGTTTCTGGCGGTAGGCACTTTCGTAGGGGATGGTATGTATGCCGAGCATGGTGGCTGCCCTTCCGGTGGGGTTATCACTGGTATTGGATATGTGGCAGGCAGACAATGCGTGCTTGTAGCCAATGATGCCACCGTCAAAGCAGGTGCGTGGTTTCCAATGACCGCAAAAAAAAATCTCAGAGCACAAGAAATTGCAATAGAAAATAAATTACCCATTATCTATTTAGTGGATAGTGCGGGCGTGTTTTTACCCATGCAAGATGAAATCTTTCCTGACAAAGAACACTTTGGCAGGCAGTTTAGAAACAATGCGGTGATGTCATCGATGGGCATTGTACAAGTCGCTGCCATTATGGGTAGCTGTGTGGCTGGCGGTGCCTACCTACCCATCATGTCAGACGAGGCATTGATTGTTGACAAAACTGGCTCTATATTTTTAGCAGGCGCATATCTTGTGAAAGCCGCCATTGGCGAAGTAATTGATAATGAGACACTTGGTGGAGCAACCACGCATTGCGAAATTTCGGGCGTTACCGATAACAAATACGGCAGTGATGAAGAATGCCTAGATGCCATTCGGAAAATTTTTGATAAAATTGGTGATTTTGAAACCGCAGGGTTTAGTAGAAAAAAATCCATCGTTCCTAAGAAATCAATAGAAGATATATATGGGATATTTCCTAGAAATCGGGCGAAACCCTATGACATGATAGAGGTCATAGAAAGACTAGTAGATGATTCGGAATTTGATCAATACAAGGAATTGTATGGTAAAACTTTGATTTGTGGCACTGGACGAATTGACGGATGGGCAGTAGGCATTATCGCCAATCAAAGAGAAATTGTCAAGTCCAAAAAAGGAGAGATGCAAATGGGTGGGGTTATTTATGCTGACGCTGCCGACAAAGCAGCACGGTTTATCATGAATTGTAATCAACGGAAAATCCCTTTGGTGTTTCTGCAAGATGTCAGCGGCTTCATGGTAGGCAGCAGAGCAGAACATGGGGGAATTATAAAAGACGGTGCCAAGATGGTCAATGCAATGGCAAATTCCACCGTTCCCAAAATCACTATTATTCTTGGCAACTCCTATGGCGCTGGCAACTATGCGATGTGTGGAAAAGCCTTTGACCCAAGGTTAATTTATGCCTGGCCTACCGCGCAAATTGCCGTAATGAGTGGCGGTGCCGCAGCTAAAACACTTTTGCAAATAAAGATTGCTGGTTTGAAATCTCAAGGAAAAGAGGAGCTCACTGAAAAAGAGAAACAAAAACTACTGAAAGAAATTACGAATAAATATAACAACCAGCTGAGTCCGTATTACGCCGCCGCTAGGTTATGGGTTGATGGTGTGATTGACCCTATGGAAACAAGAAAAGTAATATCAATGGGCATTGAAGCTGCCAATCATGCCCCAATTGCTAAATTTAATACAGGAGTTATTCAAACATGACTGGATGAAAGAGAAAGAAATCATAGCGCTAGTATCCCTTTTGGACGATGATGATGACGAAATAGTTGCCAATGTAGAGCAGAAAATTATCTCGCTTGGCAATCAAGTTATTCCCTACCTTGAAAAAGAATGGGAGAGCAATTTCAACCCCGAAGCGCAAAAAAGAATTGAGGAAATCATTCATAATATGCAGTTCGAGGAGTTGCGACAAAAAATCATTGTATGGGGAGGAAATAAAAACAGAGACCTGTTGGAAGGCATGTGCTTAGTAGCATCTTACCAATATCCAGACCTAGAAATCAATGATATAAAGAAAGAATTAGAGCAAATATATTATGAAGCATGGCTACAATTTAAGCCTGACGTCACGCCGCTGGAACAGGTTAAAATACTAAACCAAGCAATATTCAGTAACCTAAAATTCAGTGCAAACAATAAAAATTTTCACTCACCGGGCAACTCGATGATTAATGTGGTGCTCCAAACCCGCAAGGGAAATCCAATTTCGCTCTCGGTGATTTATATGCTCATTGCACAAAAATTGAAAATGCCAGTTTACGGCGTGAATTTGCCCAATCTTTTTATTCTAACTTATAAGACAGCTGACGAGCAATTTTATATCAATGCATTTAACCGCGGGTTAATATTTAGCAGAAATGATGTGGATAAGTATATTGGAGAGTTATACCTAACGCCTAAAAACTCCTACTACGAACCCTGTTCCGAAATAGAGATTATGCAAAGGGTTTTAAGAAATTTAGTTTTCTCTTTTGAAAAAATTGGTGACCATTATAAAAGTGAGGAAATAAAAATTCTTCTATCTGGCATTAATAATATTATTAATTAATAAAAGCCTATCGACAATAACCACCAGTTCATCGAAATATTACAACAATTCTCTCATAATCAGTTACCTATATATACGTATTGACTAAATACACTTTGAGACTGCGTATTTCTACGTATAGGATAAAATCTATTTTGGTACTAACATTGCGTGTTAGTTTGTAAATTTAATATTTTGAAGAGGAACTCCTTTAAAAATTTACTGGCAGCATTACTTTTCTTATTACTTAACATCCCAGTTTGGTCACAAAATAAGAAAGAAAGTGGTTTGCAAAAAACATTTTCGCAATATTCCATTAACCGATGGAATAACGAAAATGGATTGCCTGGTAATGCAGTGAAGGACATCATTAAAACAAGTGATGGATATATCTGGATAGCTA
>CAYRIF010000081.1:0-13257 GCA_964424205.1 uncultured Roseivirgaceae bacterium
AGGCGTTTTTGCTGTTGTTTTTTTCATGTTGATGAAATATTTCAACAAATCTAGTTGGTGATTTTTTTTTATGAAAGCGTAATTTTACGATTGAATTCAGGGTAGTTCTACGCTTTTGTATTATTACAAATTGAAATTTATTTGCATTAATGTTTACTTTATTGTTTGTAGGAACACTAAAGAGTGAAATTAAAATAGTTTAACAATTACAATTAGTTAATTCTTCATAATTAAGTGGTTGCGCCATCGAAAATGCCCTAGGGCTGCTCGGTGGCGTTTTTTTTGTCGGACTAGTGCTGATATCTTCTGCCATTCGTTGGAATTGTTTTTTTTGCTGTAATAAATAAAGGCTATTATCTAGTTAATCAATGTGTTTTTCGTAGTGTAAAAGTATTTATACGACTGTTACACAAGTAGTTATACTATTTTTTGACAAAACTAAACAATAGTAATTTGTAGCAACAAATGTTAACCATATGCTTTAGTAAAAGCACTAATTAAAAAATATTTATCATGGCATCATTTTCAATTTTAATCGCAGTTCTTTTTGTAATGGTAAATCTAATTCTAATATTTAGGGTAATCTATACCTATGCAAAAATATGGATTGAGACACATACTAGTTTACAGACCCAAAAAGAGAACACTGACTATGAAGTATTAGCGAATAAAATTTTTGATAGCCAGATACCTCATCAGGAATTAACAGTTTCTGTGGCGTTAAAATTTAATAGTCGAAATAGTGCTACTTCCTATGAAGAACAACATAAGGTCACCGCAGGAAATAATGGTGCGTTTAGTTTTCAACTTGGAGAAGGGAAAATTACTAAGGGAAGCTATAATAAACTGGCTTGGGGAGGTCATCCTGCATTTATGAAAATCTCTGTCAACGAAAATCACCGTAATACTTTACATGGAAATTATGTTTCTGCCATAGCAGTCTAAGAATTTTTAAAGTTGCATTTTTTCTATAAATTACAAAATGAAAAAATCATCCTTCGGTTTCCAAAAACTAGTAATTTTTGTGGTTGTCATAATTTCTTTTTCATCTTGTAACAAACCTGTCAAAGAAAAAGTAGTGCAACAGGAAGTCAAAATGTCTATAGACATTCCAAAATTTACTTTCCAACCCAATATTCTATGGTTGGTTGCCGAAGACTTGAGTCCATATATTCCATCTTTTGGAGATTCAACTATTGTAACGCCAACACTAAGCCGGTTGGCGGATGAAGGCATTGTCTACACCAATGTTTATTCACCTTCCGGTGTTTGTGCGCCCAGCCGATTTGCCCTTGCTACGGGTGTATATCCTACCAGTGCTGGTGCACACAATATGCGCACCCAGTATGTTCAGGCACATATGGATGATATAGGGCTTATTTTATATGAAGTAGTCACACCTCCTGAAGTCAAAATGATGAGTGAAGTGATGCGCAGGAATGGTTACTACTGTACAAATAATGCTAAAACTGATTACCAATTTGCACCGATGCTTACTGGTTGGGATGAGTCAAGCGAAAAAGCACATTGGCGAAATCGCCCTGAGGGCAAACCATTTTTCTCTGTTTTTAACTTTGAAGTGACCCACGAATCAAGAATGTGGACCAAGGCAGAGGACTCGCTCTGGGTGGCTGACGATTTAGAAGTGCCGGTTCCTCCCTATTTACCGAACACGGAAGTTGCCAAAAGGAACATTCGTAGAATGTATTCTAATATCAAAGAAATGGATGCGCAGGTGGGGGCGGTCTTGTCACAGTTAGAAGAAGACGGTTTGCTGGACAGTACCATTGTGGTGTGGTATACCGATCATGGTGGGCCGCTGCCGAGGCAAAAAAGGTTGCTTTATGATGTGGGAATGAATACACCGATGATTATACGTTACCCTGAAAAATTATTTGCAGGGACGGTTGATGACCAATTGATTAGTTTTGTTGATTTTGCACCCACGACTTTCTCTTTGGCGAATATTGAACCGCCGAGCTACCTTGAAGGGCAGGCATTTGCTGGGACGTATAAGGCAAAAAAGGAAAGAAGATATGTGTACGGTGCGGCGGACAGGTTGGATAACAAGTATGATATGATTAGGGTAGTGAGGGATGAGCAGTTTAAGTATCTAAGAAATTATAAACCTGAACAGGGTTACTATCTGGAACTTGGTTTTAGAGAGAAAATGCCGATCATGCAGGAGTTATTGCGTTTGCGTGATAAAGATAGCCTGACCGAATTTCAGGCGCAATGGTTCAGAAAATCCAAACCACAAGAGGAGTTGTTTGACTGTAAAAATGATCCTCATGAATTGCTAAACCTAGCTGAAAATCCTGAATACAAAGATAAATTAGAGGAGCTACGAGCAGTAAATGATAAATTTATAAAGTCAATTGATGATAAGGGTTTTATTCCTGAGAAAGAATTGTTAAGTATGTTTTGGCCAGACTGGAAACAGCCCCAAACAGAAAAACCTACAATTTTAGTGACGGAAGGTAAGATTGAGCTAACAACCATAACGGAAGGCGGTTCAGTGGGCTATCAAATACTGAAAAATGATGCAGCAGCAGGAAGTAATTGGACGGTCTATACCCAACTATTTAAATTGGAGAAGGGAGAACGGCTAATGGCAGTGGCGGATAGAATTGGCTACAAGCCTAGTGAGGTGGTGATATTGTCGCCCCATGAGTAGTTTAGAACCTAGCTGTTTGTTACTTCATCCCAATCGGTGAGCCATCAGGAATTTTAGGAGCACTGCGCTTCTCATATTTTGAAGGATTCTTTTTAAAGTTTTCAATGCGCTTGATTAACTCGATATCATATATTTTTTGTACGCCATTTGATTTTTTGGATTTTAGCCAAGTTAATAATTCATTGAGCTTGTAGTTTGCAATAGCATTGACCTGTTTGTAAGTGTCTTTATTGCCAGCTAACTGGAACAGTTGATTTAGTACTTGGTCGTTTACAATATTTTGTAACTCCTGATAATAATTATCTTTGTGCGTTTTCTTGAAGGAATTTTGGACAACGGCGCCAAGCACTTCTACCAGGCCTAATTGACTTTCATCAAGACTTTTATGTTGTACCATCCTGGTCGCTCTTTCAGGATGTAATAATAATGTTAAAGTCATTTCAGAAGCTGTCGCCACACCACCAAAGGGATCAAAAGCCACCCCGCTTTTACTGGTGAACGACTCCCTGCTTCTGTCATAACCCATCGCACGTGGTGGGAATAGGTCTAGAATATGTTCAGGAATCCCTATGGTTTGCACATCAATCGTTTTTAATAAAGTTTTTAGTGCCTTCCGCTCTGTCTTCCCATCTATTCTTTTTACAATGATTTGCTTGTCACCTTTTACCGCATAGTTATAATCTAACCCACCAATCAACTTTGCAACGGCTTCGGTTTGATATCGATGAAAGAAATACAGCGGCACAAATACATCTTCCAGAACGGAGTATGGTTCAGATGACTTGATATTATCTGCAGAGAAATTTTCTATTGCTTTTTTTCTGATGGCTAAAATATTAGTTAATTCATCAGAGAGGTCTGAACCATTGTCCCACAAATGCCCATAAGCATGTGCACCTCCTGGGGGTCTTGCATCCTGATCTGAAATGTAGCGAAGTCCACTGGTGAAAGCATCATTTAGCGTTTTGTCAAGTTGTGTTTTTTCATCTTTGTCAAAAACTTGATAGGCATATGCCACAGTCACTTTATCCCACACACCGATGCCCGTGGCATAGGTTTTGGAGAAATCTATTGTGCCATTTTTGATGCTCAGTTTTGGGTGCGGGTAGTCCATAACGGACGCCCTGTCATTGGTGCTTGCTGCAAAGTTATGTGCAAAGCCAAGCGTATGCCCCACTTCGTGTGCTGCTAATTGTCGAATCCTTGCCAGCGCCATTTGCAATGCAAAATCATCATCAACATCATTGTTGGCATAGGGTGCTTGTAACGCTTGGGCAATCAAAAAGTCTTGACGGATACGTAAAGAGCCCAAACTCACGTGCCCTTTAATTATTTCGCCAGTGCGAGGATCTGAAATGCTACCGCCATAGCTCCAGCCTCTGGTGGAGCGATGTACCCACTGAATGACGTTATACCGTAAATCGAGGGGATCGGCATCTGTAGGCAGCATTTTTACTTGAAAGGCATCTTTATAACCTATTGCTTCAAAGGCTTGATTCCACCACCTTGCACCTTCCAGCAACGCTGACCTGACAGGTTCAGGAGCACCTTGGTCTAGGTAATAAATGATAGGCGCTTTGGCCTCACTGATGGCAGCAAGGGGGTGTTTCTTTTCTAATCGATGGCGATAAATAAATCGCTTGACAATAGATTGGTTAACTGGTGTTGCATAATCTAAATAGGACATTGGGTACGACCCAGACCTTGCATCGTATGCCCTTGGTTTATAATTATTGTCTGGTAATTCTACAAAGGAATGATGCTGGTGTACAGTCACAGAGGAAGCATCTGGTGCAACACTAAGGATTTGATCTCCTTTGGGATTCCCTGTGAAAGTTAAGAGCACATCAAATTCGACATTTTTTGGAAACGCTTTGGTTCGTTCCAAATTGAAAGCACTTCTTGTTTTATCTAAATTATACTTCCCTTGATTTAATTCCTCTAATCTATTACCAACACCATGAGCGTCTCTGATAAAAAAATCAGTGGCGTCAACAAGGTATGTTCCATTTTTCTGCTTTTTGATTATAAATCCATAGAGCACGGATTTTGCAAAAGCTTCTTCAATAGATTTACGCTCATCATCATTATTTGTTATGGCACGATATCTTTGATTACCCTGGATCAAGAGTAACTTATTCCCTGCTTTTTGAAATTTTACGATGACCCCGTCACCTAACTGCCCTCTGTCCAAACCAATATCATTTGAACCAATTCCTTCAGACAGTGAGCGAGCATATAAAAATTCATGGTCTAGTTTGTCAATTTCTAGGTACACCTTGTCTTCATTAGCATCATAGTAAAAACTGATATAGCCATCATATTTTGTGATTCCTTTTTGGTCTTTAAAAAACTGCGAAAAGCTGCTTTGAAAAATGAATAATAAGAGGAGGGTTAGGGTTAGTTTTTTCATTTAGAGATGGTTATGTAATTTCTACTAAAGATATTTAATAAATTATGGAACACCTAATTTACTTTTAGATTCTTATTATAATCCTATAGTATTGATAAAAATTCTTAATGTTAAAAATAAAAGATATATTTAATCCATGAAAAACACATTACTCCTAATTATTTTATCCATTTTCCTTTTCCAGTGTTCTGAACAAAAGGAACAATTCCATGCCGAGGTAGTCATTAAGAATGGCAATATGTATACAGTGGATGACGACCATACAAAAGCTGAAGCGGTTGCTATTGACAAAGGAAGAATTGTTTTTGTCGGGAGCAATGAGGAGGTTGAAAAGTGGGTTTCTGAAAGGACGAAAATCATTGACCTAGAAGGAAAGACCATGACACCAGGGCTGATTGAAGGGCATGGGCACTTTTTATCGATGGGCAGGGCAAAGTTAGAGGTGGATTTGAATGGCACAAAAAGTTATGAAGAATTGGTGAGTCGTGTAAAAACTGCCGTGGATGCTGCCGCACCCGGCACCTGGATAGTTGGTAGGGGGTGGCACCAAAGCAAATGGGATAGTATCACCGCACCAGTTGTCAATGGATTTCCAACGCACCAACGGCTTAGTGATATTTCGCCTGATAATCCTGTTTTTTTGGAACATGCCAGTGGTCATGGTGCATTGGTCAATGCCAAAGCCATGGAAATTGCGGGTGTCAATCAACTAGCCAAAGAGGGAATGACAATACAAACTGTAGAAGGTGGAGAGGTGATTAGAGATGAAAAAGGAAACCCTACTGGTATTTTTAATGAGAATGCCATGAGTTTAATTATGGAGCATATTCCTAAGTCCGATGAGCAGAAAGACATCCGTGCATTGGAACTTGCGGTAGCTGAATGTCTAAAAAATGGGATTACGAGTTTTCAAGATGCTGGAATTGTAGGTAGCGAGATCGCTAATGTGAGGAAGTTTATGGAAGAAGGAAATTTGAAAGTTAGACTATGGACGATGCTTTGGAGTCAAGATTCTACGCTTTTGAAAGAATGGTATGCCCGAGGCCCTGAAATTGGAACTGGTGATAACCACTTAACAATAAGGGCGATAAAAATCATGGCGGATGGCGCATTGGGTTCAAGAGGAGCCTGGCTTTTGGAATCCTATACCGATCGAGAGAATCATTTTGGCGTAGCCACTGTGCCGATGAGTTTTGTATATGACATTTCCAAAGAAGCTTTGAAGCATGGGTTTCAGGTGTGTACACATGCCATCGGCGATCGAGCCAACAGAGAGGTATTAGACATGTATGAAAAAGCGTTGCTTGAAAATCCTACAGCCGCTAAGGACAGTAGATTTAGGATTGAGCATGCCCAACATTTAAGTTTGGAAGATATCCCTCGATTTTCTTCCTTGGGTGTTATTCCATCGATGCAAGCAATCCACCTATCATCAGATAGACCCTGGGCGATAGACAGATTGGGTGCGCAAAGAATAGAGGAAGGTGCTTATGTGTGGCAAAAACTATTACAATCAGGCGTAAAAGTGGTGAACGGCACTGATGTGCCTGTCGAGCCGATTAATCCAATTGCTAATTTTTATGCGAGCGTCACCCGCAAGACTTTGGAAGGAACACCAGAAGGAGGTTATGAACCTTCACAGAAATTTACCCGTCCGCAAGCGTTAAAATCTATGACCTTAGATGCCGCTTATGGTGCTTTTGAAGAAAATATAAAAGGCTCAATTACTGTAGGAAAATTAGCAGACTTTACGGTGTACTCTCAAGATTTGATGTCTATTCCTGAAGGGGAGATTCTAAGAACTAAGATTGAGATGACTGTTGTTGGGGGTGAGGTGTTATATGACAGAGAGTAGCTATTAATTCCAATAATTATCTCCATGGTTTGTGTCCCCACAGACAATCTACTAATTAATATGTTCATACTTGATATAATCATTAATACCATTCCTTTTGCGCATTTAACCTCTTCCGCTTGCTAGCGGATTGACGCCTAATAAATTGTAGGATTTATTTGAGGTAATGCATATAATGATGTTTTTTCATCTCGACCTTTCGGAGAGATCTACAGCATGCAGATTGACTTGTTTGTTGTTTTAACTTCAGTGCAAGGTGAGACTAAAATTACAAATGCTCAAAAGAAGTAGTGTTCAGACCTCCTAGGTTTTCAAAACCTAGGAGGTCTTTATGTTATCAATTTAACTTTTTATAACCTTGTATAAACGGGAAAAGGGATTTGATTATAAGGAAGAGAATCCCCACAGACCATCACGGTAATACGTTTTCATGCTGATATGTAAAATGGTATCATTTAAACAATAAGTTCTTAATCTTATCCTTAGCCTTCTTTTTAGCCTCCTCCTTTTCCTTTTCAATGATTTTGCGGACGCTATCCTCTGCTTTTTTCTTTTCGGCTTCATAAACCCTTTTCAAGCTGTCTTGTTTGGCTTTGAGTTGTGCTTTGGTATCCACAATGGCGGCAGAATCTACATATTTAGCAATATTTGGGTCTTTGATGATTTTATCTTTATTAGCCAGTATTTGATCCGTTAGTTTTTGCTTGGCAACATCTTTTACTTGATTGGTCAGGTTTTCTTTTGAGAACGCACCTCCTAGCTTTACTTTTGGTGATAGAAAGTTACCACTTAACTGTATTGGTAGTAAAACAGATTCACTATTATTTTCTTTCCCTGAAATAGAACTTAACAAACCATTCAATTTAGCACCATAAGCACCAGCAGGAATTTCAAGTTTCATATCATAATTGATAGCGCCATCAAATCCCGTACTGCCAGTCACATTTGCCATGTAGTCGCCCAGCTTAACATCAAAAGGTTTCACATTAAGCTTGCCATCTTTGATTTCTGTTTGTAGCAATAGATCCTTCAATACCATATTTGACCCTAGTTTGTTGTCATCTATTAGACTTGAAACTTTGTTCATCACTGAATTTTCTTCTAACACTGCGTTTACAATATTGACAAGCCCCGAACCACTGATGGTAGAAAGCAACGGCATCATATCTTTGCCAAGTTCTCCATTGAGTTTAAAATCTGTAGAAAACTTTCCGTTGACAAATTGTGCGATGGGAGCAAAAGCCTTAATTGTATTAAAAGTATTATAAGATTCTTTGATGGAAACCTCTTTCATATCAAAGTTAAAATCATATTTAGGATGTTTGATGTCTCTACTATCATAAGTGCCATTCATGGCAAAAGCGCCGCCAAGTGAATTGAAATTCACATCATTCATCATGACCTTGCCATCTTTGACATGAATGATTCCTTTAACATTTTTCAGTTTCATATTGTCATAGTTCACATTGGCAATGGTTGAGTTCAACGTAAAATCAATGTTTTTTGGTATTTCTACCACCTCCATAGGCTGAGCGCTTGAATCACTCGTTGCCACTTCTGCTTCCATCATCCATTCATTAACATCTA
Organism: uncultured Roseivirgaceae bacterium; assembly: GCA_964424205.1. GTDB lineage: Bacteria > Bacteroidota > Bacteroidia > Cytophagales > Cyclobacteriaceae > CAYRIF01. The sequence continues at coordinate 8,533 of CAYRIF010000081.1, forward strand.
CTTGCTGTGATCTGAAATTCATGTTGCCTTTCAGCGTGGCGTTATCATTAAAAATATAGTTGATATAATTACTGATGTAGCCATCAATATTCATATCTGTTTTTCCAGCTTTTCCTTTGAATGATTGAATGTTAATTTTTTCTGGTGAGAAACTTGCATTCGCACTGGCGATACTAAACCCTTGTGGCAAGTCAGCACTTTCATAGTTGAAATTAGCAATGCTCATGGTGCCGCTTGTAGGGATTTTGCTGTATCTTTCCGCCTCTAGGTCGGCATACTGTCCTTTACTTGCAATGTCAGCTTTGATTTTCCCTGACAGTTGCATGCTATCCAAAGGAAATATCTTTGTGATTTTTTCCAAGTCAATAATTCCTTTTACTGTGGCATCCCAAGTATAATTGACTAAATCTTTCAAGGTCAGGCTTCCTTCTACTTTTTCGCCGTCTAGCAGCATGTCAAAATGATCTACCACCACCAATGTATTTTCCATTTTTCCTCCAGTGTTGGTTACTTCTGATGCGAAGTTCACATTTTCAAGTGGTACTGGGTATTCACTGTATTTGAAATTTCCTCCTTTCAGAGTCATATTTGATTTTACATGGGGGAAACGATTTGTTAAGGAATCATATACACCATTGGCTTTCAAATCTAAGTTGAATAACCCTTTCATGGTGAGCCCATCCATCGGAAACATCTTGCTTAAATCAGCCAAGTTTAGTTTGGCTTTTACATCAGCGTTGATGTTTGGTTTTTCTAGCCCTTTTATTTTTGCCACCGCATTAATTGGGTTGTTGCCCAAGTCCATCACGAATTTTTTAATATCAATCAAAATGTCATCATTGTTAAAATCCTTGCTATCAATAAGCATATCAACGTTGATGTTTTTCACTGCCGTTGGCAAATTGGGATATTGAAACATGGCATCAGCCACTTTTAGATTCACATTGAAAGCAGGCATGGTTGTTTCATTATAAATGCCTTTTACAAATCCACTAAATGCCAGGCTTCCTGCTGTTTTTATTTCATTAAAATCTTTTTTATAAACGCCAGGCACTAACGAAAGAAGACGTTTGAAGCTGCTTTCGGGAGATGAAAAATTAATATCCATTTCATAATCATCGGTAGGCATGGCAAAATAGCCATCAAATTTTAATGGAAGGTCATTGATAATGGCGGTATTGTCTTTGAAGGTGAACTTCATATTTTTTAAGTCCATGTTCAAGACCATGTCTAAGTTTAGTTTTTTATTGGCCAAATATGCTGTACCGTCAAAATTGATGGTTGTTTTGGCGACAGCTGTAAGAGATTTCATGTCAAAAACGTCACTACCAAAATCACCACTCCCTGTATGGTCAACGCCCTCTAAATTCATAGCGAATGGAATACTTTCATCGGTGTAACTGATGTCGCCATTTACAATTTCCCATTGGTCAATACCCATCGAGAATGCTTCATCATCAGCTGTTTCTTCTGGTTTTTCTTCTGATGGGATCATGATATCATAATTTGCCTTTCCATTTTCTAATACTTTTATATTGATTTTAGGATTGACAAGTGTAATTCCTTTTAGTCGTACTTGATCATCAAAAATCACACTTTTTAGATTGGCTTCTAGTTCAAATTTCTTGACTGCTAATAATACCTCTCCTTCAAACTCATCTCTCCCAACAATTCCAAAATCTTCTAATGTGACGGTGATGTTTGGAAAATCTTTGAATAACGTGATGCCAAATTTATCGGCATCAAATACCACATCTGCATTGACGGACTGTGCGATTTCCTCATCAATTTTGGCTTTGATTTTATCTTTGAACAAAAATGGCACAGCGGCGGCGGCTACAAGGAGTACCACAAGAATGGAAATGAATATTATAAGCGCTTTTTTCATTTGTTTATGATTGATTGCATGGTTGAATTTGACCTTCTCAAATTTCGGGTTTTTTGATGAATTCAAAAATTGAATATAGGTATTTTTATTACTTGAAACGTTAGAGACTAAATGTTGTTGCATTCAAAATGATTCTATTTTTATTCCATTTTATTCGAATATCTACGCTTACTTTTGCAATATCTTACACATCCAATTATATTTACGGTCTCTATGGATTTGGAAAAACATGTAATTATTGTAGCAGGCGGTTCAGGCAGTCGGATGCGGAGTACCACTCCAAAGCAATTTATGCTTTTGGCAGGCCTTCCTGTCTTGATGCATACGATTAATGCATTTCATAGATTTTCAACACAGATTCAAATTATACTAGTTTTGCCTACGACGGAAATTGGAACGTGGAAAACGCTTTGTAGAAAGTATGATTTTACTGTACCACATATAATTCAAGAGGGGGGTAGCTCACGTTTTCAATCAGTAAAAAATGGGCTAGAAATAATAGAGGGTGACGGGCTGGTAGCGGTGCACGACGGCGTACGACCGCTAGTGAGTCAGCAGATTATTGAAAACGCTTTTAAAACGGCTGCAAAGTATAGGTCGGCCGTTGCTGCGGTTAGACTGAAAGAGTCTCTTCGATATATTAGTGACAATGGTTCAAAGGCGGTAGATAGAACAAACTATCAACTCATTCAAACACCTCAAACTTTTGAAGTAGCATTACTCAAAAAAGCGTATGCTGTTACCGAGTCACTGGAATTTACGGATGATGCAAGTGTCGTGGAGGCAAGTGGTCATGCCATAACTTTGATAGAAGGAAATTATGAGAACATTAAAATCACTACCCCTGAGGATTTGGTGATTGCGACATGTTTGCTAAAATGAAGGCACAAAAAAAGGCATGCTGAATTTTCAGCATGCCTTATAAATATTTTCAAAAACTAGTTAATACTCATCTTCATTGAAGAAAAAATCTTCTTTTGTTGGGTAATCTGGCCAAATCTCTTCGATACTCTCGTAAGGTTGTCCGTCATCCTCTAATTCTTGCAAATTTTCTACAACTTCCAATGGTGTCCCCATTCTGATAGAATAGTCAATTAACTCATCTTTTGTTGCTGGCCATGGTCCATCTTCTAAATAAGATGCCAATTCTAATGTCCAATACATAATTCCTCCTTTTTTAATAAACTGCGGTAATTAATTAACTTTCTGACGTCACTTTATTACCAAACAGTAACCTCAGTTTTTCTCCCGATAACTATCGAGATGAATTTTGCTGCAAATGTATAATTTTAATTATTAAAACAAATAATATTCTTATTTAAATCTAAAAAACTCGATAGAAATTGGTATATCCCCCATTAAACGGGCTTTTTTTCTCGGTAAGCGCTGGTACTGACAAATAGTCGGATTATTTTCTATCCTTTCTGAAATATATTTTTAATAATAGTTGTATGTTAAACAAAAAGGCAATATTTATGCCATCTTTCTAAACTAATGATAAACTATGAGTGACGAAAAAATAATTTTCTCTATGGCTGGGGTGAGTAAAATCTATCCACCACAAAAACAAGTACTTAAAAACATCTATCTATCTTTCTTTTATGGGGCTAAGATTGGTGTGCTAGGATTGAATGGTTCTGGTAAATCATCGTTACTGAGAATTATTGCAGGGATAGATACAGAGTACAGCGGTGAGGTTGTTTTTTCGCAGGGGTTTTCTGTAGGAATGCTTGAGCAAGAACCACAATTGGACAAAACAAAAACGGTTAAAGAAGTGGTAGAAGAAGGGGTGCAGGAAGTGGTGGACTTGCTAAAAGAATTCGAAGCGGTCAATGAAAAATTTGGGGATCCTGCGGTGTTGGATAGTCCTGATAAAATGGATAAACTGATTCAGAAGCAAGCAGAAATTCAAGAAAAACTAGACCATCATCATGCGTGGGAATTAGAGAGTAAACTAGAACGAGCGATGGATGCACTGCGCACGCCACCCGCAGATACTAAGATTGAAAACTTATCGGGAGGAGAGAAAAGAAGGGTGGCGCTTTGTCGTTTGCTACTTCAGGAGCCGGATGTTTTGTTGTTGGATGAGCCGACCAATCACTTGGACGCGGAGTCGGTGCTTTGGTTAGAACAACATTTGAAACAATATAAAGGAACGGTGATAGCTGTGACACATGATCGGTATTTCTTGGACAATGTAGCAGGGTGGATTTTGGAACTGGATAGGGGAGAAGGCATTCCATGGAAAGGAAATTACTCTTCGTGGCTAGCACAAAAACAAGAGCGACTTGCCAAAGAAGAAAAAACAGAATCGAAAAGACAGAAGACATTGGAGCGAGAGCTGGAGTGGATTAGAATGTCACCAAAGGGTAGAAGGGCAAAGGGGAAAGCAAGAATTAGTTCCTATGATAAGTTATTAGGGGAGGAGGCAAAGCAGCAAGAATCGAAATTGGAATTGTTTATTCCTGCTGGCCCAAGATTAGGTAGCAAGGTGATTGAGGCGGCAGGAGTGAAAAAAGCTTTCGGTGATAAGCTACTTTTTGAAAACATGGAATTCTCACTTCCTCAAGGAGGAATTGTGGGTATTGTTGGTCCGAATGGTGCAGGGAAAACCACACTTTTCAAATTGATCACAGGAAAAGAGACGCCTGACAAGGGTACTTTTGATGTAGGCTCCACCGTTGAGATAGCATACGTGGACCAAGAGCATGATGCCCTTGACCCTGATAAAACGGTATGGGAAACCATATCGGAAGGAAATGAGTTGATAGAAATGGGTGGCAAACAAGTAAACTCTCGTGCCTATGTGAGCAAGTTTAATTTTGGTGGCGGCGACC
>CAYRIF010000082.1:0-2301 GCA_964424205.1 uncultured Roseivirgaceae bacterium
TCGAAAAGTATATTGAAGAAGGACTTAGCAGAGGATTGAAATATGTGGAATCTGGTCCGTTAGTGAGGTCATCTTATCATGCAGAGAAACATGTTAATGTTTAGTGGGTTTTAAATACATTAAATGAAAACAATATTATCAATTCTTTTCTTAGTTTTTTCAATAAGCATTTTGACACAAGCGCAAGAGACTAGTGTAAGATATGAAAAGTCTCATGAGATAAATAGATTTGTAGATTGCATTCGAAACATTGAACGATTCCATGATTTCAAAGATTGTTGTATTGACATAAAATTAATAGAATGTACGGATTCCATTGGTTCTTTTCCTGGTGAGAAAGGGAAAGATATTCTATTCTACACCCTTTATTTCAGAATGAAGCTGCTTGATAATGATTCAGGAAAAACTACAACTAAAAATTTTTGGGTAGAAGGCAAATATCATAATCCTAGAAATTACAAATTTGAACCCAAAGGTCGAAGGTTAACTTTTATACATGGCACAGAAAAAGAGCCAATAAATATTTCTATAACCTTCACTAAAACAGGCGTGCAAGTAAATTAAGTTCCGCCCCTACGGCGCTCAGCTAGATTTCTGTTTACTTTCTACAAACATGTCGCTCCTACAGAGCTTGCTAAACCACTATGAACCGAAAGGTAGGTTTCTAGCAAACTAAAATCTACCTGTGAAATTCAAAACCACAATAGAATGAAATATTTAATTCGTGAATTCGTGGCGAAAAGTTCTTATAAGCTAAAAGCACAATTCTATTTCCAACATCATCGCCCAAATCGTAAATCATATTCCTCGCTTTATTAAAAGCAATTGACTACCTTTGCGCCTCCAAAAAAATACGCAAATGCAGAACATAAGAAATATTGCCATCATTGCACACGTAGATCATGGTAAAACGACGCTGGTTGACAAAATCATTCACGAATCGAATATCTTCCGTGACAATCAAGAAGCTGGAGAATTAATTCTAGACAATAATGATTTAGAAAGAGAAAGAGGGATTACCATTTTATCTAAAAATGTGTCTGTTAGGTATAAAGACACTAAGATTAATGTTATTGATACGCCTGGTCACGCTGATTTTGGTGGTGAGGTAGAGCGGGTACTTAAAATGGCTGATGGCGTTCTATTATTGGTAGATGCATTTGAAGGAGCGATGCCTCAAACAAGATTTGTACTGAGCAAGGCTCTTTCCCTGGGCTTGAAACCAATCGTGGTGGTAAACAAAGTAGATAAAGAAAACTGCCGTCCGGAAGAGGTACAAGAACAAGTTTTTGATTTGATGTTCAACCTTGACGCTACAGAAGAGCAATTGGATTTCGTAACCATTTATGGCTCATCAAAAATGGGATGGATGGGGCATGACTGGAAAGAACCAACAGATAGTATTACACCGCTACTAGATGAAATTATAAAAACAATTCCGCCGGCACCCTATCACGAAGGAACACCGCAGATGCAAGTCACCTCTCTCGATTTTTCTTCTTTTGTAGGTAGAATTGCCATCGGAAGATTGTTTAGAGGAACGCTTAAAGCAGGTGCTACTATGGGATTGACCAAAGCTGATGGAACCGTAAAAAAAGTAAAAATAAAAGAGCTTCATGTTTTTGAAGGTTTGGGTAAAGTTAAAGTAAGCGAAGTAAAAGCTGGAGAAATTTGTGCCGTTACAGGTATTGAAGGATTTGACATTGGTGATACATTGACTGATTTAGAAAACCCTGAGGCGCTGCCTAGGATTGCCATTGATGAGCCTACGATGAGTATGTTGTTTACTATCAACAACTCTCCATTTTTTGGAAAAGAAGGTAAATTCGTGACTTCTAGACACTTACGTGATCGTCTTTACAAAGAAATAGAAAAAAACCTTGCGCTAAGGGTAGAAGATACAGATACCGAAGATAAATTTTTGGTATATGGCAGGGGTGTTTTACACTTGTCGGTATTGATAGAAACCATGCGACGCGAGGGCTTTGAACTACAAGTAGGACAGCCACAGGTACTTTACAAAGATATAAATGGTCAGCGTCATGAGCCGATTGAGCATTTGGTAGTTGATGTACCAGAAACATCATCTGGAAAGGTGATTGAGTTAGTCACTCAGAAAAAAGGGGAGCTAACCATCATGGAACCAAAGGGAGATTTACAACATCTTGAATTTGATATTCCTGCGAGGGGATTAATCGGTTTGCGTAATAATGTGTTAACTGCTACTTCTGGGGAAGCAATTATGACCCATCGGTTTAAGGATTACCAACCATTCAAAGGTGAAATAGCCGCTAGAAATAA
>CAYRIF010000082.1:2401-13091 GCA_964424205.1 uncultured Roseivirgaceae bacterium
TAACGCCTAAGTCTATCAGAATGCGAAAAATATTTCTGAACGAGCATGAGCGTAAAAAGCAAATGAAGGGATAGACTTCAGAGCCAATCTCTTTAACTTCTTTGGGGAGTAAAAAAAGAACGCAGGGTCTTCTTTCAAGAGACGCTGCATGAGATTGCTGCCCCATGTTTAATAAATGCCCTCAGCCATTTGGCGCTAGCATATAATATATTTACTTTAGTATCTATTCTATATTATAAATGAATAGGTATAGCATTTTTCAAAATAACGCAAGGGTCAAATGGATTATTTTGGCTATCTCAATACTGATTAGTATTGTCTCCATTTACTTTACTGATAATTTGGTAAATGAACTAAAAAGTAGGGAGCTCAAACAGATTGAGCAACATGCCAATATCTTGCAGATTATGCCCAATGTCGATGGGGAAAACCTAATTTATTTCACCGAAATTCTAACTTCTAACAAATCCATCCCACTCATACTTACCAATGAAAAAGAGGAGATTTTAGATTTCAAAAACATCAATTTTAAATCAGGAATTTCCCAAAAAGAAGAAAGCAATATTCTTATAAAGGAACTAGAAATCATGAAAAATGAGTATGAGCCTATACTCATCACAATCAGAGATCCAGAAACTGATGAAGTACTGGATTACCAATATATTTATTATCGCAATTCCAACCTGCTTTATCAATTAAAGTACTATCCCTATGTGCAGCTCGCTATTATATTTGTACTAGGCCTAATTGTTTATATGATTTTTAGCTATTCTAAAACCTCCGAACAAAATAGAATTTGGGCTGGACTTGCCAAAGAAACGGCTCATCAATTGGGTACGCCACTCTCCTCTCTAATGGCATGGACTGAGTATTTTAAGACAGGGGGCAAGGTCAATGACGAAATAATCAATGAGATTGATAAAGACATCAAGCGTTTAGAAATTATCACTTCGCGCTTTTCCAACATTGGATCTACGCCTGTACTCAAAGAAGAAAATGTATATGAAATAGTCAAAGGTATCATCGGCTATTTGCAAACCAGGATTTCAAAAAAAGTAAAATTTAGTGTTGACACCATCACCCAAGACACTTATGCCAATCTTAACAAGCCCCTGTTTGAATGGGTCATTGAAAATATCTGCAAAAATGCGGTAGATGCCATGAGTGGTGTTGGCAGTATCAACATTCACATTATAAAAGCAAATGAAGGGCGGGTTTTTATTGACATCAATGATTCAGGGAAAGGAATTCAAAAAGGAGACTTTAAAAAGATATTTCACCCAGGATTTAGTACTAAAAAAAGAGGATGGGGTTTAGGACTGGCATTGGTCAAAAGAATCATCGAAATTTATCACCAAGGGCAGATTTTCGTTAAATCTTCCTCATCCGAACAAGGTACTACATTCCGCATCATCTTAAAATCATAGCCCCTCATTATCACAACAAAAATAGTTGTAAAAATCCCTTTGCTTTAAATTAATTATAGGTTAGATTTGCAGTTCGAAAATTATCAATTTCTATAAGTAAAATAAATATTTAATAATGGCTAGAAAAGGTAAAATCACACAGATAATTGGTCCAGTGGTAGATGTTAGTTTTGAATCAGAAGATTCGCTACCAAATATTCTTGACGCATTAGTGATCACCCGAGAAAACAATCAAAAAATTGTACTAGAATGTCAGCAACATTTAGGAGAAGATAGGGTAAGAACGATTGCAATGGACAGTACAGAAGGACTTACCAGAGGTATGGAAGTTGTTGATACTGGAGCCGCTATTAACATGCCCGTTGGTGATGACATCAAAGGGCGAGTATTTAATGTGGTTGGTGAAGTAATTGATGGTATCGCCCCTCCAAAAGGAGATAAGTCGTTGCCTATTCACAGGCATCCACCAAAATTTGAAGACCTTTCTACGGCTACCGAAGTACTTTTTACAGGCATTAAAGTAATTGACCTTATTGAGCCTTATGCTAAAGGCGGAAAAATTGGTTTGTTTGGTGGAGCAGGTGTTGGCAAAACAGTACTTATTCAGGAATTGATTAACAACATTGCCAAAGGACACGGTGGTTTATCTGTATTTGCAGGTGTGGGAGAAAGAACGAGAGAAGGGAATGATTTGCTGAGAGAGATGATTGAATCTGATATTATTACCTATGGTGAGGAGTTTAAAGAGAGTATGGAAAAAGGAGGATGGGATTTAAGCACGGTTACTCAAAAGGATTTGGAAGAATCTAAAGCAACATTTGTTTTCGGACAAATGAATGAGCCTCCTGGAGCACGTGCACGAGTAGCTTTGTCAGGATTGACATTGGCAGAATATTTTCGTGATGGTGAGGGAGATGGAGAAGGAAAAGATATACTTTTCTTTATTGACAATATTTTCAGGTTTACCCAAGCAGGTTCTGAAGTTTCAGCATTGCTCGGTCGTATGCCATCAGCGGTGGGTTACCAACCGACATTGGCGACGGAGATGGGAACGATGCAAGAAAGAATTACTTCTACCAAACATGGCTCTATTACTTCAGTACAAGCAGTATACGTACCGGCCGATGATTTAACAGATCCAGCGCCAGCAACAACTTTTGCTCACTTGGATGCAACAACAGTACTGTCAAGAAAAATTTCAGAATTAGGTATTTACCCAGCAGTAGATCCATTGGATTCTACTTCAAGAATTCTAAATGCAGAAACACTGGGTGACGAGCATTATGACTGCGCTCAAAATGTAAAAGAAATTCTGCAACGATATAAAGAACTGCAAGATATCATTGCTATTTTGGGTATGGATGAATTGTCTGATGAAGACAAAGAAGTTGTGCACAGAGCAAGAAGGGTACAGCGTTTCTTATCTCAGCCATTCCACGTGGCGGAGCAGTTTACGGGAATCCCAGGAACTTTGGTGGACATCAAAGATACAATCAAAGGGTTTAATATGATTATGAATGGTGAGTTAGATCATATTCCTGAAATGGCTTTTAACTTGGTAGGACCAATCGAAGAAGCCATAGAAAAAGGAGAAAAAATGATGGCAGACGCTAAATAATTTAATTGATGTATTTAGAAATCATTACACCCGACCAAAAAATATTTGAAGGAAAAGTTGAGTCTGCTACTTTTCCTGGCAGTGACGGTTCTTTTCAAATATTAAATGATCACGCGCCACTCATTAGCTCATTGGCTAAAGGTGACTTGATTTATATAAATGATGAGGGCACTCATAATTTAGTGGTTGACGGCGGTGTCGTTGAAGTGCTTAATAATAAGATCATTGTTTTGGCAGAGGCTGTGGTAGACTAAATAAAATAATAATCCACTTTTTAAAACCTTCTTGAACAAAGTTCAAGAAGGTTTTTTTATTGTCGGACTCCGTTCCAATATCCCTTTTCCAAAAGGTAGAAAATCTTATTGACTTATAACTTTAGTAGATACAAAAGGAAATACTACTCCATCGTCTGCCTGTACAGAGCGTATCACAACTTTGAAGCGTTGTCTGTAAAAATACACGACGGAAGAAACATACTTGTTTAATTGCTCATTTCAATTAATTTCCATTCACCATTTGGCTCTTTTGTTAGATAAACACTAACATTTATGTCCTTGTCATTTCCAAGTACTTTTATTTCCAGTTGCGCTTTCCCATGTCCATTTGAAATATTCATACTTCCAGTTGGAATCATTCCATAACCATTTATCCCGCCTGTTTTAGCTAAAATTTCTTGATTACTCTCTATTTCGTTAACTGCAACTTTATAAGCATCAGAATTTTTCATCGCTGTTCCTATAAACAAAAGTATAAAAATAAAAAAGGTAATTCCAACCCCAACTAATGCTAGAATTCTTGGTAATTTCGTTGGTTTATTGGGGTTTTTAACTACTGTAGTTTTTGCAGTTTTATCTCCAAGTCTCTTCTTCTCATCGCTTGAGGCAAGAACTATAAATTCAACAGGCCAAATAATCATGTATAAATTACGTACAAATAATCTACTAAAAGAGGGGACTTTAGTTGGAGCGTTGGCATCACGAACCATAATTCCCATAATCCATTTTCCCACACTTATTCCTCTTATAGAATCTTTGGAAAAATAAAAAATAAACCCCGGAAGCATTACAGCCAACATAGTAGTTGCCATCTTGTCCAGATTGTTTTCATCCATAAAATTTGGCCCTAGCGCTAAAAAAATAATCGAGACCATCAGAAATGTCATTACAAAATGATCAATAACAAATGCGGCAATTCTTCTCTTTCTACTTGCTAGATTTAATTCCTGTTCTAATACCTCGTCCATTTTATTTTTGTTTCGTTTGAGTAGTATATCCGTATTGTTAACAGCCGCCTGTCTTGTTGGCTCTAATAGAAATAAAAATACTCCATTATCCCACAAAAAATCACTTCCACTAATAATTAGTAAAAACGTAAATCAAGAATTCTGTAATCTAGAAAGTTTGATCGTCAACATCACTGTCAGTCTCAATAGGTGTTTCCTCAACTGGCGCTATATCAATCTCTTTTTTCTTCTTACGTTTCTTCTTTTTGCGCTTCTTTCTTTTCTTTTTCGGTACTGCTGGTTCCCCGTCTCCATCCTCAGTGAGGTCTATTTCTTTTTTCTTCCTTTTGCGTTTTAAAAAGCTAAAAAATCCTTTTTTCTTCTTCGGTGCTTCCTCTCCATCTGCTAGTTTATTTTCACCTAATTCATTGCCTACGCTTGTCGTATCAATTGGTTTTGGTTTGGGTAAAAACTCCGAAAAGAGTCTGTTATATTCTAGTTGATCATAATTATAATGATCCTTTCTTCTTACTCGTGTTGATGTTTTTCTTGTGGTTGACAAAGAGTCTGAATCATCAAAATCTACCTTAGCTACTAAAAGAGAGTCTATCGCATCGCCAGACAAAGAGTCTTCTATCTCCTCCAAAGGCGGCATTATTACTTCCATTTCAATGGTATTCCATCTTTTCTGTACTTTTCGATAGCTCATTCGTTTGATAAGCCCATTCTTGTCTCTGTGGACGGCTAGTAAATCTTTGGGGACAGAATCTTCATTAAAAAGTGAAAATTGCTTAATCCTAGCAGAGTCATCAATGATAAAAAAACTTTGAAATGCAGGGCAGGTCTTATTCGGTGCACATGAACTCATGTACAACGCCATAATAATACCAATAAAGAAAAAATATTTTTTCATCTCACCCTATAATCGCCCGTATTTTAATATTAAAACTTCTTACCTATTATTTATTTTATATGTAAAAAAAGAAAAGTTATCTACTTGATATTCAATGCCCTAATTATTTTTCAAAAGCTCAAATCTCCACAAATTTTCTGTTTTTTTCGTATAATTCACCTTTTACTTTTTTCAAGATAAGCAAATATCGAGAATAAAATACAATTGCAGATTTATCCGCATTTTTGAAACGTAACATTACTATTTTATGCTTGATTTTACCATAAAATTAAGCAAATTACTACCTTTTCTTACAATGCAAAACCCCTAGCCTGCATTATCCAACCGTTTAAACTAAGTGCATTGCTAACACCATTTTCTTTGATTTGTGTGCTCACAGACTGAAATTAACTTACAATTTGCTGAGTGGTCTGTGGAGACACAGACCACGGAGAGGGAGGAGTTTTTCGGCAGACGGCTAAATACCTCCTCTAGCAATTTACGCCACATGTCGCACCTACGACCCTTAGATAACTTTCTACTGTGGACTACAAACATGTTGCTCCGATGGAGTTTGGGTATTCTTTTCATAATATATTTGGAGGAAATAAAGAGATTATATTTCAAACAAATATCCCAAATCGTAAATCTAAAGTCGTAAATCATAATCTTTGCTTTATCCTCTTTTCAGGTGGTTACTATAATTAAACTTATTGAAAATATTTATATTCACCTTAAACCCATAGTGCCAATACGCGTCCCGCTTCATTGGGCCACTGCTCCTAACACTAATTCCATCTAAATAGTCTCCCAACGTGTACTTTCGAGAAGCTTCAAATCCGATACCAATAAAATCTGTCACAAAATAGGATACACCAATACCAACAGGAAGAATAAAGGCAGACCTTTTGTAATTTCCAGTGATGTTTTTATTGGTTTCAATATCTTTTGGCTTGAAATGCACACCTCCAATACCTCCAAAAACATATACATTCCATTTTTTATAGCGGTCATCTAAATACGGCTTTGGCCAATAGTCTATAACCAGTGCAGTATAATAGTCATAGTTATAACTTGAAAAGTTTCTGTCCTCAAATTGTGATAGTTTAGTTTTAGAATATAACTTAAAATAAGAGGCATCAACTCTAAGGCTAAGGTAATCAGTAAATCTATGCTTTATGCCAAGACTTGTATATGGGTTTAATAGATAATTTTGAGTGGATATATTGTGTGGGCGACTCAACTCACCAGAATAGGAAGATACGCCCACTCCTATATTCACAGAAGTATTGCTATACCAAGGGTGGGCATAAGGAACAAATAGATTCCGAACATGAAATTTTTCAGGATTTGATTTTAACTTGTGCTGCGCAAAACCCAAGGAAGCGTTGCTACATAAAAAACATAGTGCTGCTAGTATTTTTATTAAATCAACCAATATACCTATTATTAAACTCCTAAACTAAAGCTCAAAAAGTAATACACACTACGAGCCATCCTATTAAGAACGTAATATCATGCAGAATCTTACTTGTAGGTAAATTATTTAAATAGAAATATCTTTTTGGAATTTTCCGAGTGTCATGCCTACCTTGATGCCGGGCATTGCTTTTGTAAGATTATTGGTGAGGTAAATTTGTGGTGCGATTTTGATTTTATCATTCACGTTAACACTGACTTCTACCGATACAGTATTCTCATCAAATACAGTCGTATTATTCTGGGCAAGGTATCCACCTTTTACGGCGAGCCATAGAGATTCTTTTTTATTGGTTGAAATATTTTTATGATAACTAGCAGTTATAAATGTGGCTATTCCAGCGTCTGATTTTTTGGTTGACGGTGTTTTTTCCTCAAAACCGCTTGAAGTAAATAAATAACTGCTCTTTGCCCCTATCCCAAAGGCGTGGTTGTTTTTTTGTTGGAATAATAGGTCTATTTCAAGTCCTGCATTAAAATTATCACCAATTAGTCCTCCATTGCCTTGTACATCTAAAATTAACTGATGTTTTGGCATAGGTGTTACAATTCCTGCTATAGTAAAAGCATCTTTTATCCGATTCAAACTAGTCAGATTTTCGGCCCTTTGATGGGATGCGTTTATTGATTTAATAACCCCCTGCTGAAGAAGTGAGTTTTCCGCTTTTGAAGTAACTAAGTTTTGCTTAAAAATACTTTTGCTAGAGGAGGTTGTTACATTTATAATAGGTGGATAAGAAAGTACTTTTTCCATGATAGATACGCCCTTCTCGGACATTGATGGCGTCACAGGTTCTACAAAAGAAATTGTTTGACCCTGCGTTTTAATTCCATCCGCCACAGTATGCTGAACTACAAAATACGAAGCAACAGCAATTGTTAAAGAGGCCGCAACAGCATAATACCAAGAGGTTACTTGTTTATTGGCGGCAAAAAATCCTAACATGGCAAGACCTGCAGTTTTTGATTGCTTGGCATTCAGCTTGTCCCATCCTGATTCTTTTGACCAACTGACATTTGAAGGAAGTCCTTCAAGACTGTCGATGTTATCTTTTATAAAATTCTCAAAATTGTTCATCTACATTTATTTTGTTCATAAATCTGAGATATTTGTGACACAAGTAATCTGTTTTCCACTTAAGTATCTCAATAATAAATACAGACTTAGTCTGCATGGTATATTCCGTTTTTTTCTAATACTCTTCTTAACATCGCTTTTCCTTTGCTGAGTTGTGATTTTGAGGTATTTTCTGTAATTCCCAGTTGGTTGGCAATCTCCTTATGGCTAAATCCCTCAATTACATACAAATTAAAAACTGTTCTGTAGCCTGTGGGCAATTTCAACACCAAGGCGTAAATTTCCTCTGCTGCCATTTGTGCATTTACTGTCTCATGCGTTCCAATATTCACCAACACCTCACTATCTACAAAATTTATTTTTCTATTTTTTCGAAGAAACATCAACGACTCATTAATCATAATCCGTTTTACCCATGCCTGAAGACTTCGCTCGCCACGGTATTCAAATTTTTCTAAGTTATCATATACCTTCAAAAACCCATTTACCAAAACATCCTCCGCGTCTTGCTCGTTTTTGACATAACGATAGCAATGCCTGAACATGTTCTCTGCAAAACGCTCATAGATAATTTTTTGCGCCTGACTGTCTCCTGCGATGCATGCATGTAAAATCTGCTCGATAGCCAATGATTTTGGTTCTAAAATAGTTTGCGTACTCATTTGCTATAATGTATTTGGATTAAAAATGGTTGCTTGCGTCTTAAAAGTATTCTTTCCTCAAACAATATTAGGTAATCCTTAATCTACACTATGTTAAACCAAGTTAATCATGGTTAAATATTGTTAAGTCTATAGATTACTTCTCAAAAGTTTGAAACTTTTGAGAAGTTGAACAAAACCACTATCTTAGGATTTAATAACAGAACGAAACTATCGAAATATGTTTTTTCCAATCGGTGACACACAGGTAAAAGGCGGCTCAAGACCACTTTTTAGCTATACTTTTATAGCTATAAATATCCTGATATTTTTTTTTCAGTTTAGCCTTTCTCCGCAAAATCTTAATGCGTTTATTTTGACTTACGGAACTATTCCAGATGACATCATGCATCAGCGGGGGTATTCCACACTATTTACAAATATGTTTTTACATGGTGGGTGGATGCATCTTATTGGTAACATGCTATTCTTGTGGGTCTTTGCAGATAATATTGAGGCGGTAATTGGCAACTTTTATTTTTTACTTTTTTATCTTTTAGGTGGCGTATCTGCCTCATTGATTCATGTGTATTTTAACATGGGCAGTACCATTCCCAGCATTGGTGCCAGTGGTGCAATTTCTGCGGTACTAGGCGCCTACATTGTCATGTTTCCAAAATCAAAAATTAAAGTTTTGGTACTGATGTTTTTTAGGTCATTCCAAGTGGCGGCACTTTATTTTTTAGGCTTTTGGATAGTTCAAAATCTATTTAGTGGCTTTGCTAGCCTTGGTGCAAATACGGCTGATACAGCAGGTGTAGCATGGTGGGCACATATAGGCGGATTTGCTTTTGGCGTATTGGCAGGTTTCTTTTTTAAACATGTCCATCCAAAAAATTTAAACTTCGCTAGCGTTTCGTGAACTTCTTAAAAGTTTGAAACTTTTGAGAAGTTTGTTTACTATCTAAAATGATACTTAAGTCCTAACCCTAGGTTAAACACATGAGGCAAAGAACTGGCATAACGGTCAGTTTTAGTAAGTGAATTAATAGCTACAGCATAGGAAGGCTCCAATGTCAAACTATAGTTTTCAGAAAACTGATAGCGTACTTGCGTACTCATCAAGCCATTAAAATGCACCTTATTATAAGGAGACTCATCGCCTCCTTTGATTACTATATCGGCAAAAGAATCATCATCTGCTTTTACCCTATTTGCTAAGAAAAAATCGGAAGATACACCGGCTAAAAGAATCACGCTCGCTTTCTTATTAAGCAATACGTACCCAGCTTTGATGGGCACAGAAATAAACTCTAATGAACTGTTCAAATTAATATTGGATGCGTTTTCAATGGTTGCTACATTGCCTAAGTCATCACTTGACAAATTATAAAATGCGGCGGTTTTTAAATTATTATTATCCACAAAGTAGGTATTAGTAGTTGTATTTGAAGAATAATTCAGATAACCCAACCCAGACTGTAACATCCATCTTTTGGCTATTTTCTTGCCCACATTTACATTAAACGAATACGAATTTCCTGGCGTAACACTTTCAAACGATTGGTCAAAAGCGGATCTGAAGTCAGCTTGACCATTCAATGAAGAAAGAGCACTGCCACCACCAAGCACGTTAGGATCAAACTGCCCACCAGCTACATCAATTCCTGCCCATACGTCTTTTAAATTATTGGTCGTTTTCTTAAAGGGGTCGTCTGCAAAAATTGCAAATTTATTAATCACAAGATCAGGATTCTTTAATTCAAGACTAGTAAGTGCTAATCCTCTGCCACCCATAAACACTAATAAATTCCTATCATCTAATGCGGCTATTTGCTGTTGCGAAGTAGGCAATTCATGAATGACAATTGGCAAACTAGATTGTCCTTGACTAATATTCCTACCCAAGTCACTTGTTGCATTTATACTTATTGGTTCAGACTCTGCTGACGCACCACTATTAGAGGTAATACTTGATGAACTTTCATTATATTTTTGATTAGTGGTTTCTCCTTGCTCACTATTTGCTAATTCCTTTGTGTCATTTTCGCTACTAATTTCAGTTGTACTATTTTCACCCTTTCCACTATCATTATTAACTTCTGCTTTATCAGCAAGCTTTGTTTTATCATTTCCAAATTCAACATAAGAATATATTCCTAATCCAAAAGCAATGAACACTGCGGCAGCGGCCACCCATTTGTAAAAGAAAATTCCTTTTCTATATTTTTTGGCTTCCTGATTTGCCAAGTGACTGTCTAAATTATTCCACAACTCTGACGAGGGAGACATTTCCTTTCCATGAAATGCCTCTCGCCAAGAGTCTTCGAATT
>CAYRIF010000083.1:0-13061 GCA_964424205.1 uncultured Roseivirgaceae bacterium
GAAGCGACAGCTTTTTTGTTTGATGAGACTTTGCTTAGTGTGTCATCTCAACCTCATTGTCTTCAGCGCCATGGGTTAAGCGTTTTAAAGGTTTCAATATAGCAATAACCAATAGTCCGAATGCGACAGTGAAAATTGTGATGCCCATAAATATGGTTAACTCTCCATATTTGGATGCGTTCTCTCCTAATATACCAGCAACTTTATTTCCTAAACCTGTTGATGCAAAATATAAGCCCATCATCAATGAGGCATATCTAATGGGTGCTAATTTTGTTACAAAAGATAATGATACAGGTGATAATGAGAGTTCACCTATCGTATGAAAAAAGTATGCTAATACCAACCAATACATCGCTGAAGACCCATGTGCTTCGTAGTCTTTTGAAGCAAAAACCATAAAAACAAATCCTAGCCCCATAATTATTGTCCCAGTTGCCATTTTAAAAAGCGAAGAAGCTTCTTTATTTTTTAGTTTCCTTTTTGCCCAATAATTGGCGACGGCGACGGCAAAGAGCATAATAAACCCTGCATTTAAACCTTGAAACCAAATGGTTGGCACTTGCCAACCAAATAACATTCTATTTGTTTTATTTTCAGTATATAAACTCATCAAGCCACCTGCTTGCTCAAATGCTCCCCAAAATACTATAACGATAGAAAATGATAACAGTACGACCAAAAACCTATCTTTTTCAATTTGATTCCGAAGGCTTTTGTAAATCATCATGAGCATTCCTATGACCAGTGAAAGGAAAGAAAATAATACCGCATATGCCCAATGATCAACACCATCTAACATGTAGCCACCAAAATAAATCGAGACTATAATCAGCGCTATTACGATTATGAGTTGTTTCGAAGACTTCAATAATTCACTAAATAATTGAGAGATAGGAACTTGATCTTTTTTTTCATCTTCTGTCGTTTTATTTCCTACATGATGTAAATATTTTTGTCCATATAAATAAACAATGAGTCCAAATAGCATTCCTATCCCTGCCAAGCCAAATCCTGCATGCCATCCCCATTTTGCTACTACTAAACCTACCAATGTGGTGGCTAAAAAAGAGCCTGTATTGATGCCAATATAAAAAATACTAAATCCTTTGTCTCTTCTGATATCTCCTTTCTTATATAATCCACCGACCATGGTAGAAATATTTGGTTTCAACATACCAACGCCGAGGATGACCAAAATAAGACCTGTATAGAAGGCCCACAATGCGTCAATAGCTAACACACCGTGACCCGCTACTAGGATTAACGCACCTATTAGCACCGATTTTTTTTGCCCTAATATTTTGTCTGCAATCATTCCACCTGGAATAGACATTACGTAAACAAGCATGGTGTACCATCCATAAAGTTTAAGTGCTTCACCATCAGTCCAGTTTAAACCTGGGCCATTAACGTGGGCTATTCCTGCGGCCATATAGATTGATAATAAACCGCGCATCCCATAATAAGAGAAGCGCTCCCACATTTCGGTCATGAATAGTACGTACAGTCCGATTGGATGCCCAAAAAGTTCTCTTTCATGAGGGGCTACAGTATTCTGATTTGTCATAATTTAAAGTAGTTAGTATTAAATTTAGGATTTAAAACTTCTAAAGTACAATCTGTCTGTCAGTAATACAAATCTCAGTTATTTTTTAACGCGAATGGGGTGATTTTTGTACTATTCGAAAGATGGTATGATTATAGCTTAGTGTATTAATGTCAACATATACTTACTAGTGAATGTTTTTTATGAAAGTCGTGTTGATAAATTGTTCAGAAGTATAAAAATATTATTTACTTTTGGCTGTTTTTAAAATGAATGTGGGATATAAATTTAAATAATTAAAAGAATGAATGTATTAGGAAAAGTTAAGATTGGATTTTTTGCAACAGCATTGTTAAGTGTTATTGCGTTTTCTCAGGTGAAAGCTCAGGATGGTGAAATCACCGATGACAATTTAAGAAGGTATGCGTTACTAAGTGAAGTAGTAGATATAATGAAAGGTGATATTAAGAGTAAAACTAGTGAATTGGTTAAAAATCAAGATGGAATGACTGGCAAGCGGTTTAATGAGCTTAGAAAAAGTATGGACGGCGCGAAGGAGTGGGAAGTAAAGTTCATGGATTTGATTGCCAAAAAGAAAGCGGATGGTATTGAGTCGATAAAGATGGCTAATCAAGTATTGGCAAGCAAAATGGTAGGTGGAAAAATGTATAAGCAGATTAAAAGTGAGCTTAAAACAAATGAAGATTTGAAATCTAGGTATGAGGCAATTGCTACAAAATTAAAGCCTGAGGCTGCGGAATAATCCAATATAAATGAATAACACCTTTTCTTCCCAATCAGTGGGAAAGAAAAGGTGTTTTTATTTTACTGCAATTAACTGATTAATCTCACATGTATTGATTTTAGTGATTATGCTCATAATTTAACGGTGTATTTGGCTACCTTACTGCTTGATTTATAAATGTTTAGAAACCATAAAAGAAATTAAAATAAGAACGGTCGTATTAGAAATATATGGCTTAAATGTACGTTCTTAATCATTAGAATGCTCAGAAGATCATGCACCATATTGTTAGCGATTATGCTTTCTCTTGTTGCCTATGCGCAGGAGGATGAGTACTTTAGTCCCAAAACGGAGGACGGCCAAGGAAGTACCTTTAGGAGAATTGCGAATAAGTTTTCCCTAACAGTAACCACTGGGTATGGCAGAACTTACTATAAACATGACATTCCAGGATTAACAATACTTGATGCCGATGGAGAGTTATTGATAACAGATGATAGTAGCTTAAGTCCTGGCGCATCTTTTACTGCCTATAAATATTGGATGAACAATGCACAGCCGATTGTCGGCACACTGAAAGTTACCGATGCAACATATAGTTCTGATACTTCTACATTTAAGATTAGAGGAACGGGGACGAATATTCCAATCAATATATCGCTACATTATACATTTTTAGAAAAATTTAGAATTGGAGGAGGAGCGACTTTTGAATTTCATTCGATTAACAATTTGAGACCTACTTTCTCTGATTCATTAGGGGATTATCAGTCTGATTATAAGGTGACAATGTTCAAAAGATATTTCGGACTTATTGGATATAACTTCAAGAATTACAGGAACTTATCTTATGTAGCTGAAGTAAAGGTTGGTTCGTTTAAGCTTAGTAAAAAGTATAACTATACACGAAAAAGTATTGCTTTTGATGTTGGTGTTTCTGCAGAAAGACATATGTCTGAGTATTTTAGAATTATATTGAAACCATCCATCGAATTCAAAAATTATTCTGTGGCACTACCAAATGGTGATATCCTTAAACACCGAATGATTACGCCATATGTAACGCTTGGTGCAAGTTACAATTACCCGGATCTTCCAAGGTGTCCTATTAAATTTTGTCATGTACAAATTAATCACACGCATGGTGGTAAAAAATTTAGAAGCAGAAGGCATGCAATCTATAAGAAGCAAAATCCTAAATATGGCGAAAATTACCCTCAGCTGGGTCGCTATAAGCGTAAAAATAAGAAAAAATTGTAGTGTTGATTCCTAATTCCCAGTTCCTTATCCCTAGTTCCTAGTTCCTAGTTTATAAAGTTTTTTTTGTGTAAATTGCATCATAATTTTAAACTGAAAAACTGAACTAAATAAATGGCTGAAGGCGAAAATATTATACCCATTAATATTGAGGATGAAATGAAAACGGCTTACATCGATTATTCGATGTCTGTGATTGTTTCAAGGGCACTACCAGATGTGCGGGATGGATTAAAACCAGTACACAGAAGGGTGTTATTTGGCATGCAGGAACTTGGAGTTTCCTTCAACAAATCTTATAAAAAATCGGCTAGAATAGTAGGAGAGGTGCTGGGTAAGTATCACCCACATGGCGATACCTCTGTGTATGATGCCATGGTGAGAATGGCGCAATCATGGTCACTCAGATACCCACTGGTAGATGGACAAGGAAACTTTGGCTCAGTGGATGGTGACTCGCCAGCAGCGATGAGGTATACCGAAGCAAGACTTCGTAAAATCTCTAATGAGCTACTAGATGATCTTAATAAAAATACGGTTGATTTTCAGCCAAACTTTGATGACTCGCTGAAAGAGCCAACAGTACTGCCTGCAAGAATTCCTAGTTTGCTTTTGAATGGTACTACGGGGATTGCGGTAGGGATGGCTACTAACATGCCACCACATAACCTTACAGAGGTTATCAACGGCATTGTAGCCTATATTGATAATAATGACATAACAATAGCCGAATTAATGGAGCATATTACTGCCCCTGATTTTCCAACAGGCGGCACGATCTACGGATACCAAGGTGTTAAGTCTGCTTTTGAAACAGGTCGAGGTAGAGTAGTAATCAGGGCCAAAGCTACCTTTGAAACCATGAAATCTGGAAGAGAGCGAATCATTGTGAGTGAAATACCTTATATGGTTAATAAGGCCAACATGATTGAGAAAACTGCTGCCTTGGTGAATGACAAAAGAATTGAAGGGATAGCTGATTTGCGAGATGAGTCTGATAGAAAGGGAATGCGTATTGTTTATGAATTGAAAAAAGATGCAATTCCTAATGTTGTTTTAAATAACCTATACAAATATACACAGTTACAATCTTCATTTGGCGTGAATAATGTGGCACTTGTAAAGGGCAGACCTTATACGCTGAATTTAAAAGAAATTATTGGTCACTATGTGGATCACCGCCATGAAGTGGTGACTAGGAGAACGCAGTATGAGTTAGAAGAGGCGGAGAGAAGGATCCATATATTGGAGGGTTATCTTATTGCACTGGATAATCTGGATGAAGTGATTGCATTGATTAGAGCATCACGGGATCCTGAAATTGCTAAAAACGGATTGATGAAGAAATTTAGTCTTTCTGATGTTCAAGCAAAAGCAATTTTAGAAATGCGATTGCAGCGATTAACTGGACTAGAGAGAGAAAAAATAGAAAAGGAGCATGCTGAAATTAAACTCTTGATTGATAAGTTGAAAGAGATTTTAGCGAATGAGGGGATTAGGATGAGTATTATCAAAGATGAATTGTTAGAAGTAAAAGAGAAATTTGGTGATGAACGAAGAACTGATATAGAGCATAGTGGGGAGGATTTTTCTGTTGAAGACATGATTCCTAATGAGGCAATGGTGATTACCATTTCTAATCAAGGATATATTAAGCGGACGCCCTTGACAGATTATCGTACGCAAGGCAGGGGAGGTGTAGGTTCACGAGGAGCTTCTTCCAAAGAAGATGATTCTACAGAGCATCTATTTGTAGCACATACACATAATTATTTGTTAATATTTACGGAGTCTGGAAAAGTTTTTTGGAAAAAAGTTTGGGCACTCCCTGAAGCAGGAAAATCTGCCAAGGGAAGACCCATTCAAAATTTGATAAATATAGAGAGTGGAGATACGGTTCGTGCAGTGATTAATGTCCTGAACCTTAAAGATGAAGACTACATTACCAATAACTATTTGGTGATGTGTACAGAGAAGGGAACAATCAAAAAAACATCGTTAGAAGCGTATTCTAGACCTAGACAGAACGGAATCAATGCTATTACTATCAGAGAAGATGATCGATTGTTAGAGGTGAAACTCACTAATGGAGACAACCATATTGTGATAGCACTGACCTCAGGAAGGGCGATTCACTTCAAAGAATCTGATGTGCGATCCATGGGCAGAACGGCTGCAGGGGTACGAGGAATTCGACTGGATGAAACCAAAGAAAAGGTAGTTGGAATGGTATGCATTAGCAGATTGGAATCAAATTTGCTAGTAGTATCAGAGAATGGATATGGTAAGCGGTCTGCAATAGATGAATACCGCATTACCAAAAGAGGAGGGAAGGGAGTGAAGACGATGAATATTACTGATAAAACTGGTAATTTAGTGGCCATTAAAGAGGTGATTGATTCAGATGATTTAATGATTATTAATAAATCAGGAATTACCATTAGAATGAAAGTAGCAGATTTAAGAGTGATGGGCAGGGCGACGCAAGGTGTTAAACTCATACGGCTAAATGATGATGATGCTATTTCTTCTGTAGAAAAAATAGAATATATTGCAGTGGCGAACGATGATGAAAGCAGTAATGAGGAAGAATAAAGCTAAATTAGAATTACAACGAATATTAAATAAAGATTAACCAAATATTAAATTATGAAAAAGCAATTAACAATTTTACTTATTTTTAGCTTGTTTGCTACAGTAACCTTTGCGCAGAATTCTGCAGTTTCGAAAGCAGCAGCAGCGCAGAAAAAAGGAGAACTAGACAAAGCCAAAGAATATATTGATGCGGCTATTGTACATGAAAAGACTAAAGAAAAAGGAAAAACGTGGTACACAAAAGGAATTGTATATGAGGCAATTGCCTTTTCTGATAATGAGGCTTATAAAACCCTCGTTGGTGACGCATTGGAACAATCTGTTGCCGCATTTAACAAGGCGAAGGAATTAGAAAAGGAAGGATCAACGTATCATCTTTTTGCAGATCAAAAAATCAATGCAATATGGGAAAAGTATATAAACGAAGGGGCTGATGCTTATGGTAAAAAGGATTATAATGCGGCAATAGCAGCTTTTGATAAAACGATTCTAGTAAAACCTAGTGATACCACAGGGTATTTGTATGCAGCCATTGCTGCGCAAATAGAAAAGCAGTATGATAAAACTGAGGCATATTACAATACGTTGAAAACGTTGAATTACAGTAGCCCTGATATGTATAAGAGTTTGATTTATATTCAACGAGCACACCACAAAGACAATGACAAGGCACTAGCGGTAATTAAGGAAGCCAGAGAGAAATATCCTGATGATCCTGATTTTATGAAGGAAGAGATAAATGTGCTGATTTTAACAGAGAAAACGGACGAAGCAAAAGAAAAATTAGAGATAGCAATAAAGACTGAACCTGAAAATGCAAACCTTCACTATAATCTTGCATTTTTGAATGATCAAATTGGTGATAGAGAGAAAGCCATTGAGCATTATAAAAAAGCAATTGATATTAAACCTGATTATTTTGATGCACTGTATAATGTAGGGGTAATGAACTTTAATGAAGGAGCCAAAGTATTGAATATTGCCAATAAGATGGACTTGAAAGAATATCAAAAGAGTGGTCAAAAATACATCGACCAAGCAAATGAATTATTCAAAGAAGCCACACCTTATTTTGAAAAGGCTTTGGAAATTAGACCTGATGAAATGGCATTGTTGCAAAATCTCGAAACAATTTATAGAACCTTGAAACAATTTGATAAAGTGGAAAGTATACAAGCAAAAATGGCTGCGCTTGAAGGGAAGTAGTCTTATTATAAAATAGTTTAAAATGGGGAGAATCAAATTTGATTCTCCCCATTTTTTATTTCAGGGGAATTTAATCCTCAAACTCAGCCTTTCGTTTTTCCATCATGGCACTAAAAGCCTCCATCAAATCATCCGATAGTAACATGGCGGCATTCCAAGTGGTCATATAATTTAAGGAGTCATCTACAGGGTGATCTCTTGAATAAAGCAACATTTCCTTGGTGCCTCTGATTGATAGCGGAGATTTAGAAGCAATCGTAGTAGCAATTTTCAATACTTCTTCTACCATTTTTTCTTTAGAAGCATAGGTATTGTTTACTAAGCCAATGTCTTTGGCTTCTTCACCTCCTACATTTCTACCTGTATATGCCATTTCTGCGACAATTCCTGGTGATAGAATTTTTGGAAGACGTTGTAAGGTGCCTACATCAGCGACCATGCCTAAGTCTATTTCTTTAATGGTAAAGAAGGCATCATCGGTACAGTAGCGCATGTCGCAAGCAGTAATGATATCTACGCCACCACCTATACACCCTTTATGGATGGCAGCAAGTACTGGTTTTTTACACTTTTCTATGGCAGTGACCGTGGTTTGTAATACCTGTACAAGTTCACGAACTTTCTCACTTTTTCTGCCGGCACAAGAAATACCCATGAATCCTTTTAAAGACATCAATAATTCTAAATCAATTCCCGAACAAAAATGCTTTCCTTCACCGCTAAGCACGATAACTCGGACTTCTTTAGTGCCACTTAAAGTTTCGAAAATCTGTTGCATCTCCTGCCAGCTCGCCATGTTTAGCGCATTTGCCTTTTCAGGACGATTGAAAGCTACCTGAGCAACTTTATTGTCTATGGTTACTTTAAAAAATTCGTATTTCATTGTGGTAAGTCTTTTATATGATGTACAATATATCAGTTTTAATCGCTAATTAAGTAATAACATTTTGCGGCGTGCCGGCCATAAACCTTTCTATATTTTCAGCTAAAATAGTCATTAATCGTTTCCTAGATTCAAGACTAGCCCATGCGATGTGTGGTGTAATGAAGCAATTTGGAATACCAATAAGTGGATTGTCACTACTCGGTGGTTCTTGACTTAATACATCTAATCCAGCACCTGCGATGCCCCGGTTTTTTAGCGCTAATGCTAAATCTGCTTCATTAATAAGGGATCCTCTTGAGGTGTTAATGAGTAGGGAATTTTTCTTCATTTTTTGTAGGGATTTGGTATTGATAAACCCATGGTTGTCCTTATTTAATGGACAGTGAATACTGATGATATCACTATTTTGAAATACGTCATCTAGTGAATGGAAAGTCACACCTGCCATTATATCTCTTTCTGGGTGTTTATGACTTGCAATTACTTTTAAACCAAAACCAAGTGCAATCTTGGCTACTTTTTGCCCGATTGATCCAAAGCCAATGATTCCCAAGGTTTTATCCGATAATTCTACCAAAGGCGTTCTCCAATAAGACCATCCGGAATCGCTGTTCCATTCTCCTGATGATGTACTATCGGCATGTACTCCACATTGATTTGTTAATTCTAAAATCAAGGAAAAAGTATGCTGTGCCACGAAATTACTACTATACCTTTTGATATTGGAAACGACAATATTATTTTTATTGGCAGCCGCAATGTCAACATTGTTGTACCCTGTAGCCATAACCGCAATCATTTTAAGGTTGCTTAGGGATGAGAGGGTTTCTGCATTCAACACTACCTTGTTGGTTAATAGGATATCTGCGTCTAATGCTCTTTCTATGATTAGATGATTAGGAGTTGCATTATGAATCACCAAATTCCCTAATGATTTTATCGGAGACCAATCTATATCTCCCTCATTAAAGTGCGAGGCGTCAAGGGCTACTATTTTCATTTGCCTAAACTAATGATAGAAAATGTGATATCATAGTTTTATCACCAATGTATTGTTTCATTGGTTTTTAGTATTGATTAATAGCAGTTTGGGATTAATTTTGGATATAATTATACTATTTTCTGAAAGGGCAATGTTAAAATCATTCTATATAAAAATTTTGAATGCAGGAGTACGGGAGGAGCAACCGGAATACATTCAAAAAAAAATAAAGCTTACTAATAAGCTAATTGCTACAATCATCATTTTTCTTACATTACCATTTCTCTTACTTACTTTTTTTGTTTTACCTAATTTGTTGATTGTATTATCACTTACTAATCTGATTCTGGGTGGATTATTATTATTGAATTACTTGGGATTTGAAAAAGTAACACGTACAATTATGGCGATTCTACCACTTGCAGTTGTCATTATTTTCAATGTATTGGCAAGTAGAATTCCCGAAAAACCGCCTACTCATATTCCTATGATGGCCGTACTGTTTGCACTTTTTCCATTTATACTATTTGACCTTAGAGAAAAATGGTCGATGATATTTTCTTCCATAATTACTATTTCTGCCGTGTTATGGTTTGATCGTTGGGCTGCGGCTGGACTCGGTTATAATACCACAACGCTAGATATGATTACTTTTTCATCAGTTTTGGCATGTATTGTTGGAGTAGCCATGTTTTACAATCTAATAAATCAAAATAAAAATTCTGAACAAAAAGCAGAAAAGCTAATATTAGACATGGGGGAAAATAACGAATTACTTAATCAATCGCAAAATGACTTGAAGAACAAATTAGAGGAACTTGAAGTGGCGCGAGAGGAAGAGAGGAAAAGAAACTGGACTTCGGAAGGGTTGGCGAAATTTGGAGATATACTTAGATCCGATAAAGACCTAGTGCCATTGTCTGACGAAGTATTATCTAGATTAATTAAATATATCAATGCCAATCAAGGGGGATTATTTTCGTTGGTCGAAGCGGATAATGAAACCTATTTGGAACTAATATCGAGTTACGCATATAATCAGAAAAAGTACAATGAAAAAAGAATCGAAATAGGGCAGGGACTTTTGGGGCAAACGTATAAAGAGAAAGGTTATAAATATTTAAGCGAAGTGCCACAAGGATATATGGAAATTACTTCGGGATTAGGCGATGCCACTCCCAGGTATTTACTGATTGTACCTATGATTGTAAATGACAAAGTAGAAGGTTTAATTGAATTGGCTTCGTTTTATGAGATAGAACAGTATAAAATTAATTTTATAGTAAAGCTCGGGGAACAAATTGCTAGTACGTTTAATAGTAAAAAAGTGGATGAAAGAACCAAGAGATTACTAGAAGAAACGCAACAGCAGGCAGAAGAAATGAGAACACAGGAAGAGGAGGTGAGACAGAATATGGAAGAACTACAAGCGATTCAGGAAGAATTGGAGCGGAATAATAAAGAAACAGAAGCGAAATCCATTGAACTACAAGCACAAATGGATAATTTAGAAAAATGGCAATTTAATGTGGCTGCAATTCTAGATGGTGTGCCAAGTACAATTATTGTTGTTGATAAAAACTACAAGGTAGAGGATGCTAACAAATCTGTCGAACAGTTGACAGGTTATAAAGTAGCGGAGGTGATTGGAAAACAAATCCAAGATTTTTTTCCTGCGTGTGAGATAATTAGCATGCCGGTTGAAAAAAAGATTAAGACCGTCTTTGTTGATAAAAATAAAAAGAGATTAGAAGTTACTATTATTTCAAATAATATTACTAAAAAAGATGGTGAAAAGAAGTTGTTTGTTCTGCAAATCACTTAGGGAATGATAAACCTTTTTTAAGAAATATTTACGATAAAAAACCGAGGTTACTTGCAGCATTATATGAAAAAACTTATAAATAAATTATACAATATTGGTATCAAAGAGAACCAACCTGAGTATTTGCAAAAAAAAATCAAACTAACCAATAAATTGGCAGTGATACTGCTATTATTTCTTGTGTTGCCTTTTTTGATGATTGGATTAGTATTATTTACCAAGCAATTGTTTATAATCATTATAGGTGGTGTATTCTTGTCGCTTCTTCTTGTTTTTAATCATTTTGGAGCTGAAAAAATTTCAAGGATATTGATGTCAATTATGCCGCTGTTACTGGTGGTTTATTTTGGTGTTTCAGCAGTTGCCACAGGAACAAAACCCCCTACACCCGTCCCATTGATGGCAATTTCACTGTCGCTATTGCCCTTTGTTATATTTGATTTAAATGAAAAGGGATACTTGTTTTCTACTACCTTGGTGACAATATCGTTACTGCTTTGGTTTAATAATTGGTCAATATTGGGTTTGGGTTTTGAAGGGACTACTATTGCTGTCATGAATTTTTCTTCTTTGCTTGGGTCAATCATAGGAATTTCAATGTTTTATGTGTTGGCTAATCAAAATAATAAATCCGAAGAAAAGGCTGAGGATTTAATTGCGGAAATGGATGGTAAGAATATGCTTTTGAACCAATCTCAAAATGATTTAAAAAATAAATTGGAGGAACTAGAAGTAGCCAGAGAAGAAGAAAAGAAAAGAAACTGGACATCTGAGGGGTTAGCAAAGTTTGGAGATATCCTTAGATCCGATAAAGACGTTGTGAACCTTTCTGACGAGTTGCTGTCAGCTTTAGTTAAATATATTAATGCCAATCAGGGCGGAATATACGCTGTGATTGAAAAAAAGGAGGAAACCTATATAGAATTAGTGTCGGGCTATGCCTATGACCAGAAAAAGTACAATGAAAAAAGAATTGAAATAGGGCAGGGGCTTTTGGGACAAACGTATAAAGAGAAAGGTTATAAATATTTAAGCGAAGTGCCACAAGGGTATATTGAAATCACTTCAGGGTTAGGAGAAGCAACCCCTAGCCATTTACTAATAGTTCCTATGATGGTAAATGATAAGGTAGAGGGCTTAATTGAATTGGCTTCATTTGATGCGTTTGAACAATATAAAATAGATTTTGTTCTGAAGCTGGGTGAGCAAGTAGCAAGTAGCCTGAGTTCAAAGAAAATAGAGGAAAATACGAAACTACTACTGAAGGAAACCCAACTTCAAACTCAGGATATGCAAGAGCAAGAAGAAATAATGAGGCAGAGTATGGAGGAATTGCAGGCGATACAAGAAGATATGAACCGAACACAACTGGAGAATCTTGCGCAAAATACTGCCCTCAACAATGCCGCATTGGTTTCTGAAACAAATCGAAAAGGCTATATTACCTATGTAAATGATACTTTTTGCGCATTTTCAGAATATACCAAGGAGGAGTTAATTGGACAGAACCATAATATCATCCGTCATCAAGACATGCCAAAAGAAATTTTTAAGGATATGTGGGCAACCATAGGAAGGGGGAAAGTATGGAGTGGTAGGGTTAAAAACAAGAAAAAGAGTGGGGATTTTTATTGGGTACAAGCAAGTATTACACCGGTGATAGGAAAGGATGGAAAACCTGAAAAGTATGTAGGTGTGCGGTTCGATATTACTGATACGGTATTGAAAGAAGAAGCACATCTTAAAAAAATTAAGGACTTAGAAGCGACATTATAGATTGTTTATTGCGCTAGTCAATATTATTGATTGCACTAAGTGGTGATAAGAAAAATAGTAACCCTATGGGCATCAACATACTAATTGTAAACAACCAGTCAAAGTAATTAGGGTCTGCTGAAAAACGTTGACATCTTGAGGGTGAGTACTTGAATGGTGGTTTTATGATTTGTCATGTAACGGGTTTAATGCAATAGCGAAAAAATCCATGTACCTTAAAAATCCGTGACTGATTTTTAA
>CAYRIF010000084.1:0-12972 GCA_964424205.1 uncultured Roseivirgaceae bacterium
TTCTATTCGGGTCAGGTTAAAAATAATTCCTTCTGCGCCGCTATTCAATACTTCCAATGCTTTGATATTTGCAGCATTTTCATTTTCGACAATAACCTCTTGATAATTAATCCATTTACGGGAGGCATAAGCGGCGTCACTTCTGTTGGCAAAATTATTTTGGTATTGTTTTAAATAATCAAGCCCCTCCAAATCATCCTGCGTATAAAAAGGTGCGAGTTTTATCCCTTCTGCCTCCCAAGAAAGCGATTCAAATTCCTCTCCCTTCAAATCTGCTTTCACCTTTTCGACCCAAGTACTTTGGTCCACTGCGTTAAAATCTTCAAACAAATTTGTGTTGTCTTCTTTCATTCTATTGGTAAAAATAAACTTTTGACAAATGATTTTCTATATAACCATACAAATTTCAGTAAAAAATTATCAAATGAGCTTCAGCAATATTGAAGTTTTAATACCTTTGTATCACCAGAGACGCCTTGAACCTTCTATTGTTATGAAAAAAGTATTGCTGTTTATATTACTATGTTTTGTGCCATCTCTTTCAAATGCGCAAAAAGTTAAGTTTAAACGTATTGATGTTCCTGTATCGTATGTTGAGCTCCCCTCTAGTCCCATTTTAGATCCAGCGCTTCGAACATATTCTGTAACCATAGAATCCGATTCTTATGTGGCACCAGGTATTGTTTTAGAAGGGTTTAAGAAAGTACCTAAGGAAGGAACAATTGATGTTATGATGAAGATTAATAAATCATTTATTACTGCACACACGATTGAAAACACAGAGCAGTTTAAAAAAGACAAAGATGGAAAACTGATAAGTCAAGGATTTATTTCTAATATACTAATAGTTTACACTACTGACGGTGGCTATTCTATTACCTCTCCATCCGAAAAAGAATCCAAGTTTATTGAATTTGGGAAAAAAGAGCAAGTTTATTCCAAAGACAAATTACCCACTTTTTATCATCGCGAAAAAGCAGAAGCGTATTTCAATAAAAATGGAAGTAAAATAATAAAGGAAATCCATGAAGAATTTGTAGCGTCCATTGCTTCAGCGGTTAACTTTAATATTAATACGCATTATGGGTATCAAATTCCGAAAACCAATTATGTAACATCATTCTTAGTATTGAAATCTGACAGTCATCCTGAATTTACTAATTATAAAGCAGCTGCAAATAGCATAAAAAAAGTGTTTCTTAAAATGAGATATAGTGACCCTATCAATCCTTTAAGAGAAGAAATAAAGCCGATAATTGCTTACTATAAAGACGTCATCGCAAAATATTCTGGAAATAAAAAACCTGACAAGAAAATGCGTTCCGCAAGCTACTATAATATTGGCAACATCTATTATAATTTAGACATGCCAAATGAGTCCATTATTTATGGTCAAAAAATAATTGAAAATGGTGTCAATAAAGGAAAGGGGAAATTTATGATTCGTCTAGCAGAAAAACTAGAAAAATCCCTTTCTATAAATCAAACAGACAGTAGACATATGCCTGTTGAAACCATAAAGTAGCATCGTCGGTCGGTACAATACATGCTCAATGTAAACAGGATTCTTGCTTAAAATCAATCTAGTGATAAATGCGTTAAACAGAGTAGTGGATTTTGAGTCGGGACACGGCAAAAAACTTTACGTACGGTCGGTACAGAATATTTTTTTAGAGATGGCACAAAATATACTTTAGATAACCTGTAGACTTTATATAACGCTAGTTAAAATTCTAGAACAGCATGTGCCTATTGGGTTAGGAATGTTTGTAAAGCCTATTTGTTAGAAAATTTTTGCTTTACTACAGAATCAAAAAATAATTCCTATCTTGTGCCATAATATGGAGAAACACTTATCTGAATTGCACTTAGACTTTTCTGATGATAGCCTCTTGGCAATGAATCTGGCATTGGCTTTTATCATGTTTGGCGTTTCGCTTTCACTGAAAAAAGAAAGTTTCAAAGAGCTGAGCGCAAATCCTAAAGCTGTTTTAACAGGCATGACGGCGCAGTTTTTATTGCTCCCTGCCGCTACTTTTCTATTGATTTGGTTTCTTGAGCCATTGCCTGGGTTGGCACTTGGCATGTTATTAGTAGCTTCCTGCCCTGGTGGTAATGTCTCTAATTTCTTTTCATATGTAGCCAAAGGAAACCTCGCATTATCTGTTACGCTAACCGCAATTGCAACACTTCTGGCAGTGGTCTTGATGCCACTTAATTTTAAATTCTGGAGTGGATTACTCCCTGAAACGTCTGGTTCCATCATTAATATTGGGTTGGATTTTTTCAAAATGGCTAAATCCGTCTTTTTAATCTTGGTGCTGCCTCTCATCGCTGGAATATTCTTTGCGCAGAAATTTCCAAAGTTGACGTTGAAGATTAGCAAACCCGTTAAAATTATTTCTTTTTTTATTTTAGTTGCTTTCATCGTCGTAGCATTTTCCAACAATATCGAAATCTTTCGTAAGTACATCCACTATGTCATTTACCTGGTGTTAATCCATAACGTGATGGCAATTTTGCTTGGCTACTATTTTGCAAAAGCATTGGGAAACTCGGAGGCTGATTGTAAAGCAATATCGTTAGAAACTGGGATTCAAAATTCTGGATTGGGACTCGTTATTATTTTTACCTTTTTTGGTGGCAACGGCCCCATGTCATTAATTGCAGGCTGGTGGGGAATATGGGATATCTTCACGGGGCTAATTATTGCCAATATTTTTGCCAATCAGCATAAGATTCTTGCGCCGATAAAAGCGATTTTCAAACGATGAATAAGCTCTTTTCACGCGTTTTTTATTGGGTGTTAAAAAAGTACGCTTCCTTAGCACTTCATGTGTACTTTAAAAAAGTACAAGTTGTTGGCAAAGAAAATATGCCTAAAAATGCCCCTATTATTATAGCGGCAAATCATCAAAATGCCTTTTTGGATGCCATGTTAATCGCCTCCTTTCTTGGTAGGAAGCCGTACTTTTTGACACAAGCAGGCGTATTTAAAAACAAACTCGCCAACCGATTTTTGAGAAGCTTAAATATGATACCTATCTATCGGTTTAGGGATGGTATGGGCAATATGAAAAAAAATGATCAGGTACTGGAAACATGCACAAATCTGCTGCTTGACAATCAGGCAATATTGATTTTTCCCGAAGGAAATCATGACCTGCGCTGGATGTTGCGCCCACTACAAAAAGGCATAACTAGAATGCTTTTCGCCGCCGAAAATGAAAGGGGTTTTGGGCTGGGCAGCAAGGTGGTTCCCGTTGGGATTCAGTATGAATCTCATTCCAAATTCAGAAGTAAAGTATTACTTACTGTCGGAAATTCCATTAAAACTTGTGACTATAAAAAAGACTATCTGACCGATGAAAAACTTGGCGCTAAAAACCTATTGGCTCATCTTAAATCAAGTATCCAATCAATGATTGTAGATGTCGAGCCTGCAAAATCTTATGATGAAATTGTTGATCAATGGCGCTCCATGCGTACCATTTATGATGATTTAGCTGTACAGTTGGAAGAAGATAAAAGGTTAATAGCTGCTATAAAAAGTGGGGAATATATACCGGAAAAAAAGGAGATTATGCCTCCTTCATTCGTCTCCAAAATTTTAAAAATCGTTTTCTTTCCGATTACATTTTATGTTTGGGTAAATCATCTCGTTCCAATTTATACAATCAAATACACACTGAAAAAACTCATAGAAGACCAAGCCTTTGTTGGTTCACTGAAACTCGCCATTGGTATGTTTTTAACGCCCCCAGTTTATCTTTTTCAAACTTGGGTCTTCTATCTAATCTCTGGAAGCGTACACTATAGTTTATTATATTTTATTTCGTTGCCTTTGACTGGATTAATCTATCTTTTGTATCGGGATACAAAGTAAAAGGTATTCCTGTTTTCTTAGCGCACCACCCAAATACTGATGAGCCCTGTTGATTTGTCAATGTTAAATTCAATATTTTTTATTGCTAACGACTGGACTTCTGTAAAGTCACAGCAATCCCCTTTTTTTCTTTCAACATCAACTTTTAAATCAAAGATCAGCTCATCGGCAATATTAATGGTATAATGAATCTTCTGGGTTTTCCAACCTAGCCCCAGTAACCTGATGGTATTTCTACCACCTTCACCAATAAAGCTATAGGGTACTTCTTTGTCTTCTTGAGTCTTAATACTTATTTGATTCTCACTAAAAGTCCCATTGGTGAAAAGGTTTTCCTTCGTTTGCTTGTCTAATATTTCAAACTCAAATAGTGGTGCTGGAGTAACGCACTCAACATCTTTACACCTGTCACAACTAGAAAAGAAGGCAATCAATAAAACTAATGTTATAATCTTTTTCATATTTAGTTATTTCAAAACAAATCCAACCTTAAACCCTAAAGAAAAAGCGGCGGCTGTAAAATTCTCGAACTCCTTTCTCCGTAACCCTCTATTTTCTGCCCTTGATATTAACACTCTTTTCTCTGATTCAGAAGCCCCATTAATTTTGAAGGCATGTGTTTGATACCCTAAACCAAAGTAATAATCAATGACAATGCTTTCTCTGTATATTCGCTGTACACCAAATTTGAAAAGCAGCCCAACCAGATTCTCCCTTAAATCGTAATCCACCCTTTTAAAATATTCGCACCCTGCGCCACAGTCTAACCTAAGTGTTTTCTCTTTTTCAGTGATTACATGCCCAAACATAATCTTTGGCGCTATATAAATTCCCTTCCTACTAAATGCTTTAAAATCAAGATAATGCCTCAACTCACTGTGAAGTTGAAAGCCAGTATATTTATCGTTAATAGGGTCAATACCTAAGCTGCTCCCATCAAGGTTTGTCAAATAATCAATTTGGTGCTCTAAATATAATGTGGGCTTTAGGCGATGCTCCAGCGAAAAAGAAATAGCACTAAAATGCCTAAAAGGAGAAAGCAAGTCCATTTTTAGAATCGCTTTTGGTGGTGATGTTGGCGCTCTGTAAAATAGGGTATCACTGAAATATTGCGCATTCGCTGCAACGGAAGTCAGGACAAATACACTGAGTATTAAAAATTTCTTTCCATAACTGGCTGTTGAACTTTTTGCTGCTGGTTTAGTTGACATCTATTTTGCTTAAAAATTTAACATTATCGGCATCCGAGTAATCATATTGATACAGCCCATCTTTCCCAATGACCATGAGGTTTTTGTCAAGTGTAATCACATCATAGCCAAAAAATTCTTCAAATACTTTTTTCTCAACTAAAGCATCCGGATTTGTCGCATCAAATTGCTTCATGCCAAACTTTCCCTCACATACAAACAAATCATTCCCATCAATGCTCAATCCATGCGGGTTTTGCATCGGGTAGCTTTTCAAAAATTTTGGTGCAGCTAAATTGCTGATGTCAATGACGTCTAGCAGATTTGCCCCAACGCTACAATTAGTTCCGCTCCGTAGGGTAACAAATGCCCTGTTTCCTTGCGCCACCACTGGATCACACGAAGTAATATGACTATAGATGGCTAATTGCTTTAACTTATTAGGGTCGCTAATATCAAAAATATACATCCCGTTCTGTGATCCCACAAACAACGCATCCTTGTAAGGAAAAACGGTCTCTATCCCAAAACCCAAATGTTGCTTGGTCTTATTCTGTGGATTAGAGGGGTTGCTGATGTCGTATAAGTGTAAGTCCTCGCCATCTACAATGTACAGGCTATTGTTGGCAATCGTGAACCTTGCCAATGAACCGCCAACTCCCGCGTTTTGTTGCGGCAGCCCGACATCTTTGCTACCTTCATTCGCACATCCTGCAAGTATAAATACGACACTGACAAATATGTATATTTTATTTTTCATGATTCTTAGTTTTTCAATATGGATGTTATCCCTTTGTAAAGTGGTTATTGTCTGTAACATTCTGGACTGATGAGTGTTGCTTGTTCCCAACCAATCACAATTCCCTTTGAAGCATCTACACATTCAAAATACCCTCCTTCACTTGGCGCTTCCCCATTGTATGGCACGGCACCTTCTATCCTTTTTACAATGTTGATGGTTTGTGGGTTAATTATTTCTATGGCGACTAAATCTTTATAGTTATCTACATAAAAAATATTACCCTTTGCTGCTATATCTATATTCCCTGGAATATCAATAAACGACACATTTATTGGAGCAGAAGGGTCACTGTTGTCAATAATATGGATTCCCTTACTACGCTCATTGATATATAGGTACTGTCCTTTTACATAAATTTTCCCTGGGTTTTCTAAATCCCTAGCTGATTCAATATGAATTGCTTTTACCTCCTCCAAAGAGCCATAAATGGGTTTAAGTCCTTCCACTTCTCCTTTCGGAAAATTTATTCCATCACAATCATCGCACGGTCCGCAAGATGATAGAAATATGAAAGACAAGGCAAAAAAGTATCGTAGTATTTTCTGGTGCATCGTCGTTGGTTTTTGATAACTATAACCACATGACGTAGGATACTTGCAATTCGTTGCTTCTGTATATTTTTCTTTCAATTTGTGATATTTTATAAATAGTTTTATCTTAGCCACTAAATTAACCACGACCGAAATGAAAAACATATTAAAAATCACTACACTAATTATTTTTTGTGCACTTACCTTTTCAGGACATGCTCAAGTAAAAGTTGTTGGAGTTCCTACATTTCTTAACCAAGAAAGTACACATGCAATGCTTCTTAAAAACCAATATATTGATATTAATAAAGAATATACGGGTGATAAAGCAACAGGATTAAGTGAAGCTTTTTTAAAGAACTTCAAGGACACAATAGCGCTCAATACTGGTCGGTGGCCCCTTGTAGATAATAAAAGCGCTGCGGAATTGCTAATTTCCCTTAATGCCAAATATGACGCCCCAAAGTATGAGATTCTTAACGAAGATACAGGTGTTTCAGGAACGTATAAAATAGTATTTATTACTACTGGAACAGCTGCAATAAATTTAAAACATACCGATATGAAAACTGGCGATGTCTTCTTTGAAAAATCTGATCAGTTTGATGCGTCCAGAAGGTATGACATATCGTTTAAAAATGAAAGCGCATTTAAAGAGTTCATTTTAGCAGATAAATGGAAGAGATATATTTATAAGGAATTAGAAAAGAGAATTAGCCAGCAAATCTTTTATGATTACTATCAACCGTATAATTGTGTTAATCTTAAATCATATTTGATTTCTTTAATTGTTGGAAAAAAGAAAAAAGAAGAATACAAGGAGGTTCTTAAAGGGTATGACATTCTCAAAAAGGTTACAGAAAAAAGGTTAAGATTGGAAAAATTAGATGCTAATACTATTTTGGAAATAAAAAAATCTATAACTATTTTCAAAAATTTTATTGATAATTATGACCCTTCACAAAAGAAGAAACTTTTTGACAAAATTAATTATCATGCCATCCTTGTTGATTGCGGAATTGCACATATTTTACTTTTAGATTTTGAACACGCCTTTGACATATTGATAAAAGACTACTATACTGTCCGTGGTAATCCTGAGAGTCAAAGAGAGACATTCGATAAAATAGACTTTTTAATGAAGGTGAAATTTCTTTACGCAGGTACTGAGTATTTAAAACAACAAGCGGGGGGGAAATTGAGTGATAAATACAATGACATTTATTTAATGAAGGAGATTTTTGTGAATGGAGGAGGTACTATCACATATAGAGATAATACCATTGTTCACGACGATTCATTAGGCATCAAAACTGTAAAACGTAAGCTAACCGGAAAAAATGGTAAACAATATGATTTATCACAGATTAGTAAGGTGTCGTTTCTTGATGGTCAAATAAACTTTATTGTGAAACAATTCAAGAAAAAAAACAAATTAGTGTCAAGAATTAATTCTGAAAAAGAAAAAATAGCACTCTTTGTTGGTTCTGATAATGGGTATATTCATGGTGATTTATCATACAGTATTGACTACTATGCGGATATTCCTGGACAAAATGAGTTAAAAAAAATCAATTCATTGTCAGGTGGAGGCACTAAACCACTTCTAAAAAAAGAGGCAGAAAATTGTGACTGGCTAAAAAAGGTGATTAAAGAAAAAAACAGAAAATATGTCGTATCCTTAGGGGGATACCCTATCCTTAAACCATATTTTTGGATAAACATGGCAAAAGGATATACCGAAAATTGTAAATAACGTAAGGTGACATTTACTACTGCCGCTGCCTCACCACTTCAAAAACCACCACGGCGGTTGCCACAGAGACATTAAGCGAGGCTATTTTTCCAGTCATAGGAATCTGCACACTTGATGAGGCTAGTTTTATATACTCTGGAGAAATGCCGTCTTCCTCTGAGCCCATCAGTATGGCGATGGGTTGATCCATCTCCGCCGTGTAGAGGGGCGTGTCGGTTTGCTCTGTACAGGCCAATACATGGACGCCATTATCTTTTAAATAGTTGATAGTGTCTTTGAGGTTTGGCTCACGACAAATAGGAATATAGTTCAAGGCACCGGCAGAGGTTTTCATGGCGTCTCCTGTTATCTGTGCACTGCCCCTTGAGGGAATGATGATTGCATCCACACCAGCACACGCTGCAGTTCTAGCAATTGCTCCGAAGTTTCTAACATCAGTAATTCGATCCAAAATAACTAAGAAAGGAGACTTCCCTTTTTCATAGCAAGTAGAAACAATATTATCAAGTGAAGCATACGTAATCGCCGACAAATAACAAATCACGCCTTGATGAATTTTTCTCGTAACGCTATTCATCTTTTCAATCGGCACATAAGACAGTGGGATGTTTTGCGCTTTTGCCGCAGACACTATTTTTTTGATATGTTCACTGTTCAGGTTTCTCTGAACCAAAATTTTGTCTATTTCTTTCCCCGCTTCAAAGGCTTCAATAATCGCCCTCGTACCAAAAATAAAATCCTCGTTATTTTTCCTGTCAGGTCGCTGACTTACTCGCTTGCTTAAAGTCCAATTCTTCCTTTTCTCCATAAATCTATTGTTCTATACCAGTACTTTTCATAGCTCTTATCTCTTTTGAGCTTGTAGTGAGATTTTGTAAAAATATTCTTTTCCTTGATAAATATGAATTTTAATTTAGGCCTGTCTTCTTTTTTTATATAAACCCATGTCTCCGCATTTCCATCTCTAAAAACCTGATGGGGAAGCCCAAAAATAGTAAAAATCATTCCCTGATCTGTTTTCCAACCATCTTTATAGTTTGTAAACAAGTCATTTGCCCTCTTCACATTCCCATAATATGCTCTTATAATATTTTTTGCCCTGCTTTTAGCGTTGGTGATTTTTATCCAAAAGCGGTCCATTGCCTTTTTCTTGTTTTCAGCATCTGTCAGTTTCCTTATTTCTAATCGGGTACTGATATACACCGTTGATGCAATTAGGTCTTCCACTTTGGCGAGCTTCGGGTAATACTTGTCTGTTACTTTGATGGACAGTCCCACAATTTTAGTGGTGTCTTTTTGGAAAAAATACAACCCTTTTTCTGCAAAAGAGATAGTGTCGTTTGTATTCACCGAGAAAACCGAGTCTATCTCCATCGACTTGCCACGCCCACTAGCTTTCAGCGACATGGGAGGAGTGGCTGCTTCAAAATCAAAATTATATTTAAAACAGTACAGCTTTTCTATTCCTCCATTTTCACTGGCTAACACTACCTTTTTCTCTTTTGATAAATAGTTGCCGAAATATGGCTTCCCCGTCTTGGCATCTTTGACCATAAAATCTGCATACCGAATGCTATGTTTTGATTCGATAGGAATATCGTATGCAAAAATCCGTTTGGTACTTTTGTTTTCTAGTCTTACTTCACACACCACCTCCGCTGTTTCTAAGGGGATTTGTAATTTAAAATAATAGTCCTTTCCGCTCTTTGAAAGTAGCTTTTCAGGGGAAACAACAGTGCCTGTAAAAGGAGCGGCATAATTACTTTTAACAGCATACATCAAAGAAAACTCCTCGAATAAGTCCTTCGTCTTGTTATTTGTGACTTTTAAATATACAAACGCTTCGTTTTTGTTTGTTGTGATTTGGTAGTCAAGCTGAATGTCGCTTTTGTTGCTGTAATAATAATACAGGTTACTTCTGGTAAAATTTTGGGCTGACACTTGCCCAACGCTTATCAAAATTAATATTACTAGTAGTTTCTTCATCAATTTCCTTTTTTATTAAACCATATAAGGTTCATATAAGAAGTATAACCTTCCTTACGCCTTGCCCTAAGTCATACAATTCTATATTGCCTCATTTCAACAACTAAAATTAACAAATCTCTGCATAACTCGAAAAGTTATTTTTATTCGTTTAATTTTGTCACCAGAAAAATTATAGGCATGGCTAAGTATAAAACTGAAATAACCTCTGACAGTATCCCGTCAGACAATCCCATTCACCAACGACTGTTGGAGGCATACTATGCTGCAAAAGACTATGTGCAGGGTGATTTGCTGGAAATTGGTTGTGGAGATGGTCGGGGCATTGAGCTGTTGTCGCCGCTTACCAAACGTTATGTAGCGTTGGATAAAATTCAAGAGGCAATTGCTACATTGAGCAAAAAATATCCTGAAGTAGAATTTGTTCAAGCAGTCATTCCTCCAATGCGGCATATTGATGACAATACATTTGATACGGTGGTGAGTTTTCAGGTAATTGAACACATCGAAAATGACAAGCTGTACTTGGAAGAAATTCATCGGGTTCTAAAACCTGGCGGAAGGGCTATCATTACTACACCTAATATCAAGCAAACACTAAGTAGAAACCCTTGGCACATCAGAGAGTACACTGCCGATGGGTTAGAAAAATTGGCAAAAACTATTTTTACAAAAGTAGCAATGAAAGGAATTGCTGGCAATAGCAAGGTGATGAAATACCACGAGAATAATCGAAAATCCGTCAACAAAATCATGCGCTTTGACGTGCTCAATTTACAATATCACCTGCCTGCTGTATTGTTAAAAATTCCATATGAATTTCTGAACCGAAGAAATAGAAACAAGCTAAAAACAGCTGATAACAGCCTGG
Organism: uncultured Roseivirgaceae bacterium; assembly: GCA_964424205.1. Taxonomy (GTDB): domain Bacteria; phylum Bacteroidota; class Bacteroidia; order Cytophagales; family Cyclobacteriaceae; genus CAYRIF01. Next base: position 11,022 of record CAYRIF010000084.1, read on the forward strand.
TGATGGATATCAATCATACTGACTATTCACTAGCAGATAAAAATGATGAAAACTTAGACCTTTTCTGTATATTGGAAAAGTAAAGACGCTGTGAAACACCTCGCTCAGCGTCTCTCGTAGAGGACTCTGATGGGGGGGTTAAATAATACCAATGCCTGAAAAAGAAGCGAAAAAAGGAAATATTTTAGATGTAACCGTTTTAAAAAGACTGTTTAAATTCGTCATCCCCTATCAGGGGAAATTTTACCTTTTACTTTTTTTAACTTTTTTGGTGGGTGCATTAGCCCCTACTCGCCCTGTGCTTGTCCAGCACATCATTGACAAATATATTGCTACTGGCGATGTCAATGGGTTGACTTTAATGACCATCATGCTAGTAGTATTACTTGTTACACAGGCATTGGTACAGTTTACACATACTTACCTTTCCGGATGGATCGGTCAATACATTATTAGGGATATTCGCATTAAACTATACGAGCATATTCTCAGCTTACAACTCAAATTTTTTGATAAAACCGCCATTGGTAGGCTCGTGACGCGCAGTGTATCGGATGTAGAAACACTGGCTGATGTTTTCAGTCAAGGAGTGGCTGCGATGGCAGGGCAAATGCTGCAATTAATATTTATTTTTGGTGCCATGCTCTACATCGATTGGAAATTGACGCTCGTGACTTTAGCCCCTATCCTTATTTTATTCTATGCCACTTATATTTTTAAAGAGAAAATAAAAGTAGCGTTTGTGGAGGTGCGTAATGCCGTGGCCAATCTTAATTCATTTGTGCAAGAACATATCACGGGCATGAATATTGTTCAAATTTTTAACCGAGAGAAAAAGGAGTTAGAAAAGTTTGAAGCAATTAATAAGGAACATCGCAAGGCGCACCTTAAATCAGTGTTGTACTACTCGATTTACTATCCTGTTTCAGAAATTATCCAAGCAATTGCCATTGGCTTATTGTTATGGTATGGTGCGGTGGGAGCGATGGATTATAGGATTACCATCGGTACCATCATCGGTTTTAGCATGCTCATCCAAATGTTTTTACGTCCCATTCGTATGATTGCCGACAGGTTTAACACCTTGCAAATGGGCGTGGTCAGTGCCGAAAGGATTTTAAAATTACTGGATAATACAGCACATATTCCCAATAACGGCACGCATACCCCTACAAAAATAAAAGGTGATATTTCCTTCGAAAATGTTTGGTTTGCTTACAATGATGATGACTATGTGTTGAAAGATATTTCTTTCAAAGTAGAAGCTGGAAAATCATTGGCATTTGTAGGAGCTACCGGCGCAGGAAAATCTTCCATCATCAATTTACTGAATCGGTTTTATGAAATAAACAAAGGATGCATCAAAGTAGATGGCGTTGATATTTCTACCTACAGCTTGAGTAGTTTGCGAAAGAATATGGGCATTGTTTTACAGGACGTTTTCTTGTTTTCTGATACCATCAAAAAAAATATTACCCTTGACAATCCTGACATTAGCAATGAAAAAATAATGGATGCCGCTGAAATGGTAGGGGTTAAAAAATTCATAGAAAAACTTCCCGATGGGTTTGGTTTTAATGTGATGGAAAGAGGTGCTACACTATCGGTCGGTCAGCGACAGCTCATCTCTTTTGTGCGTGCGATGGTCTATGATCCACAAATCATTATTTTGGATGAAGCCACCTCTTCGGTCGATTCTGAAACAGAAGAATTAATCCAAACCGCTACCGAAAAACTCATGAAAGGGCGTACGTCTATCGTCATTGCCCACCGGCTATCTACCATCCAAAGTGCTGATAAGATTATTGTACTAGACCATGGGGAAATTAAAGAAGAAGGCACACATGAAGAACTGCTTGCCCTTAATGGTTATTATGCGCGCCTTTATGATATGCAGTATAAAGCGGTGGGATGATGCACCATTCTCGCATTTATTGCGAGATCCCCATAT
>CAYRIF010000085.1:0-12915 GCA_964424205.1 uncultured Roseivirgaceae bacterium
TATTCACGAGGTTTTTGTTTGTGGTAAAAATGAGAGATACTGAGGTTTTGTGATGTTAGATTATTTTAACGTACTTTGTTGAAATGGGCGGCATGCCATTGATATGAAGGGTCGTAGGATCGCTGAAAAAGCTTAACCTACGATTAGTGGCTTATAGATGAGCATATAATTAAATGATACTATTAAGAATTAAATCATGGCAATTATTTTTAGCAATATTCACACCTGTTGTAGTATCTGATATTCTTGATAATTGGGCAAGTCCCTTACTGCGTATTATATCAGTAGGGGTACTATTTGGATGGTATTTGTTTGCGGGAAAAGAATTGAATGAACAGTTACAAGAGGATGAGAAAGAGAATGATTTGTTTTTCATACTCAACTGCTTGTTTGTGATAGTCTTTTTATCTCTGTTATCAATATTTGGTGAAAGAGAAGAGCTCGAAGGGTCAATGTGGGTTTTATTATCAATATTCTATTTTTTGTTTTCTTTTTTTTATATAGTAATATTTACATCTCGTGCATTTTTAGCAGTGCAAGAAATTAAATCAGAGAAATCAGCACATTATAATTATCAAATGGTTTATCTGTTATTTTTTGTACATATTATTGGTATTTGGTTTTTTCAGCCAAGAATAAACAAATATACCGTGCAATCTCTATGACGACCAGCGGGTGTATTTCTTTAGTTTCTGAAATCAGTATTCTTTCAAAAAGCTCAGCTACCCTAAAAATTTAGCCATAAAAAAAACCTTATCTTTTCAAATAAGGTTTTAGAGTAGCGGGGACAGGACTCGAACCTGTGACCTTCGGGTTATGAGCCCGACGAGCTACCAACTGCTCCACCCCGCGATATATCGTTATAATAAATTATTTCTTTGTAGAAACGCCTGAACTTCTTTCAAACGGACTGCAAAAATAGTGCTTTTTTTAAAATATCAAGTACCTTTGTAAAATAAATTTTATCAAATGGAAAAAGTATCGCACAAGGCGGGTTTTGTAAGCATTATTGGCAAGCCAAATGTTGGTAAATCTACTTTGATGAATGCCATGATTGGGGAAAAACTTTCGATCATCACCTCCAAAGCACAGACTACGCGACATCGGATTATGGGCATTTTGAATGGCAAGGATTTTCAAATTGTATATTCAGATACGCCAGGTGTGTTAGACCCGAAGTATGAACTTCACAAATCAATGATGCGATTTGTAAATTCTTCTATTGAGGATGCAGATGTTATTTTGTTTGTAACGGATTTATATGAAAAATTTGAAGAGGAGGATGTCATTTTTGAGAAGCTGAAGAAAAGTGGAATTCCCATTATCTTTTTGATGAACAAAATTGATTTGAGTAAAGGGTCGCAGGCGATGGATAAAATGGCGTATTGGAAGGAAAGGGTGGAAGCCAAGGATTATTTTTTGATTTCGGCACTGGAGCAAACTAATATTATTGATGTATTCAATAAAATACTGGAGTACATGCCTGAGCATCCGCCATATTTTGATGCAGACCAACTGACCGATAGACCAGAGAAATTTTTTGCAGCAGAAATAGTACGCGAAAAGATTTTTACCAACTACAAGAAAGAAGTTCCTTATAGTAGTGAGGTGGTGGTGACGGAGTTTTCGGAAGATGATAAGATTATCAGGATGCGTGCGGAGATATATGTAGAGCGGAGTAGCCAAAAAGGAATTATCATTGGGCAAAAAGGAGCAGCGCTTAAAAAAGTAGGGACTGAAGCTCGTCTAGACATGGAGAAGTTTTTTGGAAAAAAGGTTTTCCTGGAAACATTTGTAAAAGTGGAAAAAGATTGGCGAAAAAAACAACTGAATTTAAAAAAATTCGGATACAATAATTAATCAAACATAAAGAATAAGGACGTGGCAAATATAGTTGCAATAGTAGGAAGACCAAATGTGGGAAAATCAACGCTTTTCAATAGACTCATTGAAAAGCGACAGGCCATCATGGATGATGAAAGCGGTGTGACTAGAGACAGGCACTATGGTTTTGGACAGTGGACGGGTAATTTTTTCACGGTGATTGATACGGGGGGTTATGTGACAGGATCGGATGATATATTTGAGGAGGCAATCAGAAGTCAGGTAGAGGAAGCACTTAATGAAGCATCTGTCATCGTTTTTATGGTCGATTGTTTTGATGGTATTACTGGGCTTGATAAAGACTTTGCTGAAATTGTAAGAAGAACAAAAAAACCTGTAGTGATTGCCGCCAACAAAGCAGACAACACAGAGCGGAGCTTTATGGTCGGTGAATTTTATGCATTGGGTCTGGGAGAGGTATTTGCTATTTCTTCCTCTAATGGATCCGGTACTGGAGAATTGCTTGATGAGGTGGTAAAACATTTTGATGATATCGGAGACGAAGATCCAGAATCGGGCATTCCTAAAATAGCAATTTTAGGAAGACCAAATGTGGGAAAATCATCTTTTATTAATGTTTTGCTAGGAGAGGAGCGGAGTATTGTAACCGATATTGCTGGAACCACTAGAGATGCCATCAATTCTAGATACAATCGCTATGGCAAAGAATTTATATTAATAGATACCGCAGGAATTCGCAAAAAATCAAAGGTAAAGGAAGATTTAGAGTTTTACTCTGTTTTGAGAGCGATTAAAAGCTTGCAGGATGCAGATGTATGTATCGTGATGGTTGATGCCGAGCGAGGGCTGGAAGGGCAAGATGTGAGTATCATTGCGCTTGCCGATAAATATAAGCGCGGCATCATGATTATGGTGAATAAGTGGGATTTGGTGGCGGATAAAGATAATCATACGGTTAAGAAATTCTCTGAGTCTATTAACGAAAAATTAGGGGACATGGGTTATATACCAATCATCTATACATCGGTGCTCACAAAGCAGCGAATTTTTAAAGCAATTGAGCTAGCAACGGATATTTACGAGAATAGGGTGAAAAAAATAGCAACTTCAAAATTAAATGAAGTGATGCTAAAAGAGATTGAATATTATCCGCCGCCTGCTGTAAAAGGAAAGCATATAAAAATAAAATATATCACTCAATTACCCACCCATTCGCCTACTTTCGCGTTTTTTTGCAATTTACCACAGTATATCAAAGACCCTTATAAGCGTTATCTCGAAAATAAAATGCGTAAACATTTTAATTTTGAAGGCATTCCAATTAAACTTGTTTTCAGAAAAAAATAGTACTTTTTTGTGATTTATAAAAAAAGGTGTTAAATTTGCCCACTTATTCCAAAACATTAAAAAAAATTATGAAAAAATTATTAACATTATTATTGATTTGCGGATTTACATTCGCTATGGTTTCATGTGATAAAGCTAAGCAAGCTGCAGAAGATGCAGGTGATGCTGTGGAAAATGTAGCTGACGATGCTGCGGATGCTGCTGGTGATGCAGTTGACGATGCTACTGATGCTGCTGGAGATGTAGCTGACGCTGCTGATTCATTAGCTACTGAAGCTGGCGACGCTGTTGACGGTGCTGCTGACGCAGTAGGTGATGCTGCTGGAGATGCTAAAGATGCTGCCAAGGAAGCAGTAGGTGATGCAGCTGATGCAGTTAAAGAAGCAGTTGACTAAGAAACAACGCTATTAAAATAGAAGGAGTGCTATCATTAGTGCTCCTTTTTTTATGCTTATGAAAAATCAATCTGTTTATGATGCTTTAAAAAGCAAAGTGCCGCTACACAGTCTGGCATATTGTTATGAGCTTTGGGAGCGATACCCGTTTAAACTAAAAATAACGAAAAGCAGAAAATCAAAATTAGGTGATTATCGGTTTGATAGCATACTGAAAATACATCAAATTTCTGTAAATGGAGATTTGAATCCTTATGCATTCCTGATTACATTTATACATGAAGTAGCCCATTTGCTGGTGAAGCTAAATAATAGGAGGCAGTTACCTCCGCATGGTGTGGTTTGGAAAACTACCTTCAAAGCGGTTTTTCAACCATTGCTAAATGGACAGGTATTTCCAGAGCAAGTGCTTTCCCCACTATTGAAGTACATGAAAAATCCAAAAGCTTCTAGCTATGCAGACCAAAACTTGATGATGGCATTGCGGAATTATGATTTGAATAAAATAAATCGGCCTGTGTTAGGAGATTTAGAGATAGGAGATACATTCAAAATTAATAATAGAGTCTTTAAAAAAGGAGAAACCAAGCGAACCAGGGTTTTATGCCAGGAAGTGAAATCTAGAAGGAAGTATTTGATTCCTAAAATTGCAGAAGTAGAGTGTCTTTAATCTCTTATTCATTGTCTTCTGCTCGCTGAATAATATTTTCAGGAAGTGATTTTTTAGCCTTGGCACCCAGCTTTTTTATTTTTTCTACACTGGTAATTAGATTACCACGACCTTCAAATAATTTGTTCATTGCGCCTTTATATTCAGTCTTAGCTTCGTCCATTTTTTTACCGACTTTAGTTAGGTCGGTCATTAAGCTCTCAAATTTATCATAAAGTGCACCCGCTTGTCTTGCAATTTCTATGGCATTGCGTTGCTGCTTTTCGTTCTGCCACATAGAATCGATGGTTCTTAAAGTTGCCAGCAATGTAGAAGGCGTGACGATCACAATATTTTTCTCAAATGCCTTGTTATATAGTTGATTGTCAGCATTTAACGCTACTGCAAAAGCAGGTTCGATAGGAATAAATAAAAGCACAAAATCGGGAGACTCTATTTGATAGAGGTCTTCATATTTTTTGCTGCTGAGCTGTACAACATGCCTGTTTAGTGAAGCGATATGCTCTTTTAGAAATTGTTCTTGTGCTATTTCATCTTCTGTATTTACCAATTTCTCATAGGCAGTTAGAGAGACTTTGGAGTCCACAATCATTTTCTTATTGTCAGGTAAGTGAATGATTACATCCGGGCGTAAACGAGTTTGGCCTTCGCCTTCTACATTGAAACTTTTTTCTAACTCGTATTCACGGCCTTTTTCCAACCCTGATTTTTCCAACACCCTTTCTAGTATTAGCTCTCCCCAATTTCCTTGTGTCTTGCTATCTCCTTTCAGCGCTTTGGTGAGATTGATAGTCTCTTTGCTCATTTGCTGGTTGAGTTCTTTGAGCCCAATAATTTGCTGACGGAGCGCCGCATGCCGGTCGATGCTTTCCTTGTGTGTTTCTTCTACCTTTTTTTCAAAGGTTTTTATTTTGTCCTGTAGTGGATTTAGAATGGACTGTATATTTTCTTTATTCTGAAGTGTGAATTTTTGTGATTTCTCCTCTAAGATTTTATTGGCCAGGTTTTCAAACTCCGTGGTGAATTTCTCTTGTAGCTTTTCTATTTCTGTTTTATTTTCTGCTAGCTTGGTTTGAAGGGTCTCTATTTCCGATGCTTTTTTGGTATATTCTATATTGATGTATTCCTTTTCTTCACGGATAATATCCATGTCACTTCTGAGTTGCTTGATGATATTTTGCGAAGCTTTTTTCTCCTCGCTGAACAGTACATTGCTAGCCTCAAGTGCTGCGGTTCTGTTTTCAAATTTTAGTTTTAATGTAATCCATCCAATTAATCCACCGATTAAAATAGAAATAACTGCAATAATTATATAAATGATATAAGTCGCCATATAGTTTTCTTCTTGCCATTTCAAAGGTAGAAAATACTAGATACTTTTTAGCTTTCTTTTCAGCATAAAGCAGTAAATTCGCTCAACTTTAAATATTTTTATTATGAATTGGGTAACAATACTTGGTCTTATAGCAGCTACATTTACTACGGTGGCATTTATACCGCAGGCAGTGAAAATTATAAGAACAAAACACACCAAGGATATTTCTATAGTGATGTATTCCATGTTGATAGTGGGCATTATTTTGTGGCTAATCTATGGCATTATGATTAAAGAGTTACCTATTATATTAACAAATAGTGTCACGCTTATATTTACTTCAATAATTTTAGTGCTTAAATTGAAGTATAAGTAATAATACGTAAAGGATTCCCCTTATTAACCTATAGTTTTACTAACTATTATGAATAAGTATATAGACATAAAAACAGGTCGGGATCATTCTCTGGATGTGCTGCGAGGAATCATGTTGGTTGTAATGCTTGTTGATCATATTGGTGGACCATTTAGAAAATTTACTTTTGAATCATTAGGATTTGTCTCAGCAGCAGAAGGGTTTGTATATCTGTCAGGACTGGTTTTTGGATTGGTATATGGTAAAAAAGTATTGAATGGATCCTACAAGGAAATAGCAAATAAAGCTGCAAAACGATCATCTGTCATTTATTTTTACCACCTTTTGCTCCCTTTAGTTTTGATATTACCTGTGATTATTTACCCAAATCTTTTACAAAGGGTACTAGAGGTACAAATTATTTCTGAGTATAATTTAGGGCATCCTATTAAAACAATAGTCCATTATTTGGCCTTTTTACTCCGCCCTTCTCAATTTGGCATCTTACCCATGTATTGCATATATATATATGTAGCACCGTTTGTATTAAAAGCCTTTAACAACGGAAAAGCAGGCGTGGTTTTTATCATATCAATCGGAATGTGGTTCATTGCTTGGTTTGACTGGCTTAATATGTTTAAAATCAATCCAGAAAGTGTCGGGATGGACTTGGGCTATTTTAATATTTTTTCTTGGCAGGTACTTTTTTTCTTAGGTAGCTATGTTGGTTTCGCTCGGGCACAAGGAAAAGAGGTAGTGCCAAAGTCAAAATTATTGTTGTTAGTTTCAATCATCCTATTTGTTGTCATGTTTATAATCAGGTATTCTCCGGAGATGAAAGGGTGGCTTGTGGATATTGTTCGTTATCATACTGAGCGAGGGGATTTGGGAATATTAAGAATATTAAATTTTGTAGTACTTGCCTTTTTGGTAGATTATATTATTAAGTCAGGATGGTTTTTCCGCTCAAAATGGCTGGGTACTTTGGGACAGCATTCCTTGCAGGTTTTTGCTTTCCAGGTCATCTTATTGTTCTCCTATCCGCTCATTAGATTGAGAGTAGAATCCTATGGATCAATGGGTGTGCTTGTCGCCTTGGGCGTGTATGTGGCACTGTTAATTGTTCCTGCATGGGCGCATAAATATGCTGTAAAAAACATCCCCTTTGTTAAAAAGTATGGCTTATAAAAGAGATTTGTGTAGATGAGATCAGGACAAAAATTTTATTACCTTATTGAATTGCAATTTTTAGGTTTTCGCTACCATGGATGGCAAAAACAGCCTCATGTGAAAACTATTCAGGGCATGGTGAAGAAAACGCTCTGCTATATTTTTGATCACAAAGATTTTAAAACCCTTGCTTCTGGAAGAACAGATAAAATGGTCTCTGCCAATAGCTTTTATTTTGAGTTATTCACTTATGAGGAGTTATCTTCTCATAAACTATTAAAGGATTTGAATCAAAACCTCCCAAAAGACATGAAAGTTTTAAGTGTGAAGGAGGTAGATAGTAAGTTCAATATCATCCACAATTCAAAAATCAAGGAGTATTTGTATCTATTTTCTTTCGGAGAAAAGAACCATCCATTTTCTGCTCCTTTTATTATGAAATTCAAAGAAGATTTGGATTTGACGCTCATGAAAAAAGGGGCGAAGTTGTTTGAAGGGGTTCATAACTTTCAAAAATACTGCTATAAACCAAGCGTAGATACACAATTTGAAAGAGAGATTTTGTACAGTAGAATATTTGAAAATGATTTTCTTACGGCTAATTTTTTTCCTGAACAAAGTTACATCTATAAAGTCCGTGGAAAAGGATTTATGCGACACCAAATCAGGCTGATGATGGGTACGTTGCTTCGGTTAGGTCATCACGAAATTACCCTTCAAGATATTCACAGTTCGTTGATAGGGGGTGATAATGAGCCGCTTGGTGTGATGGCGCCTCCTTCTGGATTGATGTTGAATACGGTGGAGTTTGAGGGAATTTGATTTTTTTATTTGTTCAAAGACACCACATAATCCATCGCAGCTTTTGCAAAACCTTCCCATTTATCTTCATAATCAAAAGGTACTTGCACCCACTCTTTCATGGGTCTATTTTTTCCAGAGGGGTCAAATAGTTCAGAACCGTCAAGGCTTAAAGCTTCAGCATGTGCATCACCAGTTAATTTAAAAACCATACATTCTTTGAAAAAAGTAACGTAGGCTTTTTTATTGACTTTAAAACATGGCTTCCCAAACATTTGACTTTGCTCGGTTTCTAGTTTATTGCCTATACCTAGATATGTCTGCTCTTGTTCGCTCATAATCTAACTTGTTTTGTAACTTCTCAAAAGTTGGGAACTTTTGGGAAGGTTTAAATTTATAGATACCCCAACTTCTCTCTAACCTTCTCAAGAACCTTGATGCCAATTGTTCTTGCCTTCGCCTCCCCTTCTTCTAGCTTTTTGTGGAGTTCAGTTGGGTTGTCCATATAATGATTAAACACCGCTCGTTCTTTTTCAAATTTGGCAATAATCAATTCATAAAGTGCTTGCTTGGCATGCCCGAAGCCGTAGTTACCGCCTAAATAATTTTTGCGCATGTCAGCAATCTGATCCTCACTGCCAAGCAATTTATAAAGTGCAAATACATGGCAGGTGTCAGGATTTTTGGGTGCTTCGAGCGGCGTGCTATCGGTAACAATGGTCATCACCTGCTTGCGTAATTTTTTGTCTGGCAAAAAGATATCAATCGTATTGCCGTAGGACTTGCTCATTTTTTGTCCGTCGGTACCAGGGATGACCATCACTGTTTCGTCAATTAATACTTCTGGAATTACAAAGGTTTTGCCATACTTGTTGTTGAAACCGTTTGCAATGTCACGGGTCATTTCTAGGTGTTGCTTTTGATCCTTGCCTACTGGCACAAAGTCTGCGTCGTACATGATGATGTCACAAGCCATCAGTACGGGATAAGTAAAAAGCCCCGCATTTACATCCGAAAGCTTTTCAGATTTGTCCTTGAAAGAATGCGCATTGGCAAGCATTGGAAAAGGCGTAAAGCAATTCATATACCAAGCAAGTTCACATACTTCTGGAATTTTTGATTGTCTGTAAAATACATTTTTGTCAGTATCAAAACCAAATGCCAACCAAGCAGCTGCGGTGGCATTTACATTTTCCTTTCTCAATGCTGCATCTTTTACCGAGGTCAGTGAGTGCAAGTCAGCGATGAAAAAAAACGATTCGTTTTTAGGATTTTTTGACAATTCAATGGCAGGCACAATGGCACCGAGGATATTACCCAAATGTGGTCGCCCCGAACTTTGTATTCCTGTGAGTATTCTTGACATATTTATTTAATAAAATTTTTGGTAAATTTAGCTTTAAAATTAATTACAAGCTAATCAATTTTAGTACATCTTTATTTAAATTGCAATGTGCCTTTATGTAAAAGACACATAATAAGTATCAAATAACCCTAAAAATAAACACATGAAAAAATTAACCTATTTAGTAGCTGCAGCTTTTTTTGCTTTGGCTTTTGTAAAGTGTAAAGAACATCCTAAAAGTGAGCAGGTTGTTGTCGCTGATTCGGTCAGTGAAAATTCGTTGAATGATTTTAAATGGCAAGCTGAGCAGTTTGCTGATATTAAAATTGTACGCTATCAAATTCCTCAGTGGGATGAACTGTCGCTACAACAAAAAAAGCTAGTCTATTATTTAACCCAAGCAGGGTTGTCGGGACGAGATATCATGTACGACCAAAATTATCGTTATAATTTGAAAATCCGTCGCGCACTAGAAAATATTTATCAAAATTATAAAGGAGATAAAACGACTGCCGATTGGAAAAACTTTGAGACTTATTTGAAACGTATTTGGTTTGCCAATGGTATTCATCATCATTACGCTAACGACAAGTTTAAACCTGCATTCCCTAAGTCTTTTTTAGATTTTCTATTGCAAGAAACCAATACAACCCTCACAGGAGAGGCGTATGAAGTTATTTTTAATGAAAAAGATGCTAAAAAGGTAAATCTGAATCCTGAAAAAGGTTTAATAAAAGGCTCAGCAGTTAATTTTTACGCCCCTGATATTGTTGAAAAGGATGTAGATAGGTTTTATGCAAGTAGAATTGACAAAAATGATGAAACGCCGATTGAACATGGCTTAAATTCTAAATTGGTCAAAGAAAACGGAGTCTTGTCTGAGCGGGTTTGGAAAGTAGGGGGCATGTATGGTGCAGCACTTGAAAAAGTAGTTTTTTGGTTGGAAAAAGCCAAAGGCGTGGCAGAAAATGAAAAGCAAGCAGAAGCATTAGGGCTATTGATTAAATATTATAAAACAGGTGATTTAGAAACGTGGAACGATTATAATGTGGCTTGGGCTACGGCTACCGAAGGGGATGTTGATTATATTAACGGATTCATTGAGGTGTATAACGACCCGAAAGGCTACCGTGGTTCGTATGAAACCATCGTTGAAATTAAGGATTTTGAGATGTCCAAAAAAATGGCGGTAGTGGCAGAGGCTGCGCAATGGTTTGAAGATAATTCACCTTTGTTAGAGGAGCATAAAAAGAAAAATGTGGTAGGTGTTTCCTACAAAACTGTCAATGTTGCCGGTGAAGCGGGTGATGCTTCTCCTTCCACCCCAATCGGGGTAAATCTTCCAAATAATAACTGGATTAGACAAACACATGGCTCTAAATCTGTATCGTTGGGTAATATCATTGATGCGTATAGCAATGCACGAAGTACCGGTCGTTTGCAAGAATTTGCTTTCTCTGAAGAAGAAGTGGCACTGGAAGAAAAATACGGAATGCTGGCAGATAAAATGCATACCGCACTACATGAAGTGGTAGGTCATGCCTCTGGTCAAATAAACAAGGGTGTTGGTACGCCAAAGGAAACCATGAAAAACTATGCATCGACCCTAGAAGAGGCACGTGCTGACTTGGTAGGTTTGTATTATTTACCTGATGAAAAACTGGTGGAGCTGGGATTATCTCCAGATGCAAAAAAGTTAGGAAGAACAGGGTACGATGGCTATATCAGAAATGGCTTGATGACCCAGTTGATTCGACTCAATCTTGGTGATGATATCGAAGAAGCGCATATGCGTAACCGTCAGTTGGTGGCGGCTTGGTCTTTTGAAAAAGGAGCAAAAGACAATGTTATCGAAAAAGTAAAACGGGATGGTAAAACTTATTTCGTAGTGAGGGATTATGATAAGTTGAGGGTGTTGTTTGGTGAGTTGCTTAGAGAAATTCAGCGTATCAAGTCAGAAGGAGATTTTGAAGCAGGAAAAGCATTGGTCGAAAACTACGGCGTGAAAGTTGACCAAGAACTACATGCAGAGGTATTGGAGAGAAATGCAAAATTTACATCCGCACCCTACGGTGGCTTTATCAACCCAAAATTAGTGACAGTGACCGACGATGATGGAAATATTACCGATGTAAAAGTGACCTACCCAGATGATTTTGCAAAGCAGATGTTGGATTACGCCAAGGAGTATAGCTTCTTGCCGGATGAGAATTAGAATTTAAAGATATCTCGCTCAGAGTCTCCTGCAAGGGACTCTGAGCACTTGATAAGCATACAGACCTTGTGAAAATCTGATAGTGGGGAGGGGTAATAAACCATCAAAGATTTCTGCGCCGATAATCGAAATCTGCGTGAAACAATAAAGAAACAGTCCATTTTATAACTTAAACAAAAACAAAAATGAGAAATCGGAAAATTATTTTGAGTGAAAGTGAAATGCCAGATAAATGGTATAACATTATTGCGGACATGCCTAATAAGCCATTGCCTCCCTTGCATCCTGGCACGAGGGAACCTATTGGCCCGCAAGACTTATCGCCATTATTTCCGATGGAACTGATCAAGCAAGAAGTCACCGAAGATAAATGGGTTGAAATTCCTGACGAGGTGAGGGATATATATTCGATGTGGAGACCGTCACCACTGTATCGAGCCTATGGTTTGGAAAAAGCGCTGGACACGCCCGCAAAGATTTATTACAAATATGAAGGTGTAAGTCCTGCCGGTTCGCACAAACCAAATACCGCTGTACCGCAGGCGTATTATAGCAAGCAAGAAGGTGTAAAAAAGATTGTAACAGAAACAGGCGCAGGGCAGTGGGGTAGTGCGTTGAGTTTTGCCTGTAATCACTTTGGGTTAGATTGTGAAGTGTATATGGTAAGATTGTCATATGACCACAAGCCCTATAGAAAAATAATGATGAACACATGGGGAGCCAAAGTTTTCCCATCGCCTTCGGAAGCGACAGAGATAGGGAGGAAAATTTTAGCAGATGACCCGAATACTCCTGGTTCACTGGGTATTGCGATTTCAGAAGCGATTGGAGAGGCGCTAAAAAATGATGACACAAAATACTCATTGGGTAGTGTATTGAACCACGTGAAACTGCACCAAACAATCATTGGTCAGGAGGCAATCAAACAAATGGAAATGGCAGGAGATATGCCTGACATTGTCATTGCACCCTTTGGTGGAGGTTCTAATTTTGCAGGATTATCATTTCCCTTTTTGAGAATGAATTTGGAAGAAGGAAAAAAGATACGATGTATTGCTAGTGAGCCAACTTCTTGTCCTAAATTGACAAGGGGTGTATTTCGATATGATTTTGGAGATACGGTAGGAATGACACCGCTCTTGCCAATGTACACTTTGGGGCATAATTTTTTACCTGCACCCATTCATGCGGGCGGATTGCGGTATCATGGTGCTGGTGTAATCGTCAGTCAACTGTTGAGAGATAACCTGATCGAGGCGCAGTCACATGATAATTTAGAAGTTTTTGAAGCAGGCGTCACGTTTGCAAGGGCGGAAGGAATTATTCCTGCACCTGAAGCAACGCATGGTATTGCTACTGCAATCAGAGAAGCAAATATTTGTAAGCAAGAAGGTGTTTCTAAAACTATACTTTTCAATTTGAGTGGACATGGAAATTTTGACATGAAAGCCTATGAA
>CAYRIF010000086.1:0-4313 GCA_964424205.1 uncultured Roseivirgaceae bacterium
GATTTATGATTTTGATAGGGTTGATTCAGAAGGCAAGAAAAGAGAACTCCATGTTGAAGAGGCGGTAGATGCCATTGACTATGATTTCTATAAAAATATTAAAACCACCTATGCCAACAAGGGAAATGAAGCCATAAATTTAGCTGATTGTAATTATTTCACCACCAATAAAATTGTAGCAGATAAACAGCTTTCTAGAAACTATGAAGGATTAGATTCGTTTGTAATTTACATTTGTATTGAAGGGGAATTTGTTTTAATCTACAATAAAAAAGAGTGGACGATTAAAAAGGGAGAAGTGGTCTTACTACCTGCTATAATTAAAAGCGTAACATTGATTCCTTCACCCAAAACAACCTTGTTAGAGGTTTATACTAAATGAGATATGCAAAACAAAAAAGTAGAATTCCGGCATTTGGGATTGATAGATTATCAAGAAGCATGGCGCTATCAAGAAAATCTATTTAAACCAACGGTTGCCCTTAAAATTGCCAACAGAAAACTCCCAGCTGAGCAGCAGCAGCCAACCCCTAACTATTTGCTATTTTGCCAGCATCCGCATGTCTATACTTTAGGTAAAAGTGGTGACGAAGAAAACCTGCTGCTTAATGCAACGGGTTTGGAATCTGCCAATGCCACTTATTATAAAACCAACCGAGGAGGAGATATTACCTATCATGGTCCTGGGCAAATTGTGGGTTACCCAATTTTAGACCTCGATAATTTTTTTACTGACATTCATAAATACCTTAGATTGCTGGAGGAAGCAGTGATTTTAACGTTAGCGGACTATGATATTGTAGCCGGTAGGATCGATGGGCTAACCGGTGTGTGGTTGGATGATGAGACAAAACAAAACCCTCGTAAAATATGCGCTTTGGGGGTGCGGGCAAGTCGCTGGGTAACCATGCACGGGTTTGCGCTCAATGTAAATACTGACCTTGACTACTTTAAAAACATCATCCCTTGCGGTATCGATGACAAAGCCGTGACTTCACTGTCTAATGAGCTAGGAAGAGCACTAGAAATGAAGGAAGTAGAGGAAAAATTATTGGCTTACATTGCCACATTATTTGGAATGGAAATGCAAAAGGGTTGACTTAAACTTAAAAAAATTGTAAATTGATTTCTTTTCAATCAAATCAGCGACAATTTTGAAACTTAATAATATACTTTTTTTAGATATAGAAACAGTTGCTCAGTCTGAGAGTTATACCAATCTTGACGAGCAAACTCAAAAACTTTGGGATAAAAAATCAGCAAATATTAGAAACGTTGATGAGTTGAGCAGCGAAGAATTATACAATACACGAGCCGGTATATTTGCTGAATTTGGAAAGATAATTACAATAGGTATTGGTTTTTTCAACAAAGAAAAAGACGGAGAATTGACCCTGAGAGTCAAGGCGTTAGCAGATGATGATGAGGAAAAATTATTGAACGAATTCAAAGAGTTAGTCAACACAAAATTCAACCCGAAAACACTGGTTCTTTGTGCCCACAATGGCAAAGAATTTGATTTTCCTTATATCAGTCGCAGAATGTTGGTCAATGGTATTTCATTACCCACTCCATTCAACACTGCTGGTAAAAAACCTTGGGAAGTACCACACCTAGACACCATGGAACTCTGGAAATTTGGTGACCGAAAAAACTACACTTCACTTGACCTGCTGGCAAATATTTTTGGCATAGCATCAAGCAAAGACGACATTGATGGCAGCATGGTGAATGAAGTATATTACGCCACTGGTGATTTAGAAAGGATTGCCAAATACTGCAAACAGGATGTGGTTGTTGCTGCGCAACTATATTTGAAACTGAATGCACTGCCTGTGATTGAAAAAGAGCATATTATTTTGATGTAGTTGTCGTTAATAATCTGAATTCTACTACTGAAATAAACTATAATTAGATACCTGTTCTATAAACCTTGCAACGACCGAAGGGTCAAGAATAACCGTAAATAAAACACCGAAAAGTGCGCCGTAAAGATGGGCATCGTGGTTGATGTTTCCACTTCCTTTTTTACCCATGGTTGCAGAGTAAACAAGGTATAAAACTGCTAAAATAAATCCTGGGATACAGATAAGACCATATAAACATAAATCTGTCATGGGAGAATACATGATGCTTGCAAAAACTACCGCTGAAACACCCCCTGAGGCACCCAAAGAATTATAACGAGGATTATCTTTGTGCTTTAAGTAAGTTGGAATTTCTGAAATCACAATCGCTGCCACATAAAACAGCACAAATAACAACATGCCATTACCATTGGAACTATAATTAAACTGCCGCTCGACTACATCACCAAAGAAAAATAAGGTAAACATATTGAATCCTAAATGCCTAAAATCGGCATGGATAAACCCAGAGGTAATGAATCTGAAATACTCATTGTTATGCTTTACGGCATAGGGGTTCATCATCATTTTGTTATATGCTTGCTTGTTATTGAGTGCAAAAAGGCTAACAACAATATTAACAATGATGATAATGGTAGTAGTAGATAAATTCATTTTTTTCTATTGATTAGATTTTTTGTAAAGGTAAGCAATACATTTTTCCGCTCCTCATGTACCGCTAATTCCTCCAATGATTGAAAGCCTTTTTTAAAGTATTCATTCATTTTTTGCGCTGCAATATATTGAATATTTAACTTATCATAAATCTTTTTAACGGCCGCCACCTTTTCTTTTTTGTCAAAATCCTTCTTTTGCAGCCAGTCTTCTAGCGTGATTTTAGTGGCTGTGTCAGCATTTTCTAAGGCTTTAATTAGCAAGTACGTTTTTTTATTGGCAATGATATCCCCACCTACTTGCTTGCCAAAATCTGCTTTGTCGGCATAGACATCTAGCAAGTCATCTTTCAACTGAAATCCAATGCCAATGTCAATTCCAAATTCTTTCAATCCCTTGCAATTCACTTCATTTGCCCCTGCCAAAATTCCGCCAAGCTCTAGACTGAAACCCAAAAGTACCGCCGTTTTTTGTCGGATCATTCTCATGTATTCGTCGGCAGTGACATTATCCTTTGCTTCGAAATTCATGTCATGCTGCTGCCCTTCGCATACCTCAATCGCACAAGCATTAAATGCCTTGATAACTCTTTTAAACAATGCGGCGTCTTCTACTGTTTCAAATAGTTCATAGGCTTTTATCAACATCACATCCCCTGATAAGATTGCTAAGTTACTATTCCATTTTTCATGCACCGTTGCCTTGCCTCTTCGTAGCGGCGCTTCATCCATAATATCATCATGTACAAGTGTAAAATTGTGGAATACTTCTACGGCTGCTGCAGGCTTTAGTACTTTTTCAATGTCATTTTTATATAATGAATAGGCTAAAATCACAAGCAAAGGTCTTAGCCGTTTCCCTCCTAAATCAAGGATATATCGAATGGGCTCGTACAATTCGGGAGGCTGATTGCTCCCCTGCAATCCTGCCAATTCCTGATTGATTTTAGAAACTAGTTTATTCAAATCCATAACCTATCGGTGAGGGGTTTTGGCTATTTTATTATAAGAAGATAATAGTCCTTTGATAAGCGATGAGCTGAATCCTTGGTGCTCCATTTCATTCAGCCCTACTATGGTGCAGCCTTGTGGGGTGGTCACTTTATCAATTTCGCTTTCAGGGTGGTTCTTATGTTCTAAGATTAAACTTGCTGCTCCTTTTACCACCTGCGAAGCAATGAGTTCAGCCGTTTTGGCATCGAAACCCATTTCTATTCCTCCCTGTGTGGCAGCCCTAATAAACCGTAGAGAAAAGGCAATCCCACTAGCACCCAACACGGTTGCGGCTTCCATTAATTCTTCATTAATCAGGACAGATTTTCCTAGTGTATCAAAAATTGCGGTCACAAGTTTAATGTCTTTCTCGCTTCCATTGTTAGTAGCCAAACAAGTCATTGACGCGCCGATGGCAATGGCAGTATTGGGCATGGCCCTGAAGCTAATCATATTTTTACCAATATCATCTTTCATTTCGGCTAGTGTGTAACCAGTCACAACCGAAATTAAAATTTGCTTTTTTGGCTTTAGAACAGCGCTTATTTCTTGGAGTATTTTTTTTATCTGGTATGGCTTAATCGCTAGAATAATAATGTCTGCATTTTGTGCCGCCTCAGCATTTTCTTGCGAAACATGAACACCTTTGGTCGCTAATTTTTCTAGCAAAGCTATTCTTCGCCTGGTTATAGTGACGTTTTTTGGCGCTACAAATGAGTCCGTAATCAGCCCTTCTGCAATGGCTATTCCCAAATTTCCACCACCTATAATTGTTATTTTTTTATTCATAACTCCATTT
>CAYRIF010000086.1:4413-12875 GCA_964424205.1 uncultured Roseivirgaceae bacterium
CGTAAAAATAAGGGTTTACAAAAACTTCTGCTAATTTCTTTTGTGATTTTCTAACAAAAACGTTTTGACATACTCAGCAATGAGCCTTGCTCCTTCTTTATTTGGATGTATGCCATCAGGAAAAAGGGCAGGTTTATTAGATAATTCCTGAAACAGCGGAATGATTTTCACACCTGTATCTTTTGCTATTATATCTATCTTTGATAGCACTTCATTTTCAATGATGTGACCGTCAATAAAAGGATTTGAATAGGCAGGTACTGGATAACAGATGAAAATTATTGGCTGAGATTCTAGTTTTGAAAAAACATGAATCATTTCTTTGTAATCATGCACAAAATATTTAGAAAATTGCCAATTAAAGTTTTTAGCATCATTTGTGCCTAATTTTATAATGACCACGTCAGGGGCAAAAGATATTGCCTGGTCAAATTCCTCACTTTCCATATATGGTAGGTCCCCTTTTTTAAGCATCGTTGCGCCACTCAAACCGAAGTTTTCTACTTCCCAATCATTGCCTAACAGCTTACCAAGCTGTGCGGGGTAACTATCCTTTTTGATGTCTGACAAGCCGCTGCCAAAGGTGATGCTGTCACCCACACAGGCTACTTTTATTTTTTTTTGCTCGTTACACGAAAATAGAGACATGACAAATATTAATATCAATAAGTGCCTCATTATTCTTTCAAAAGTGCCTCCGCCTTACCAAAAAGTTGAATGGCTTGACTCAAAGTCTCGTCTTCTTTATTGACAATTGGGAAATAACCCTCTTCCCCCCATATTCTTCTACCAATCTGTGCCTTGATATTTGTTTTTATAAT
The DNA here is from genome assembly GCA_964424205.1 of uncultured Roseivirgaceae bacterium. GTDB lineage: Bacteria > Bacteroidota > Bacteroidia > Cytophagales > Cyclobacteriaceae > CAYRIF01. The sequence goes on from CAYRIF010000086.1 coordinate 5,235, forward strand.
TTTCTTAGAAGTATCGTATCCTGATGCTTTATATGCTACTTCAGATTTTTTTCCTAATGAAACAAAATCTGCCAACATTTTTTCTGTCACCTCAAAGTTTGTTCTAAAATTTTCTATTGACATTTTATTAAGTCGTTTTTCATTTTTGTTAGTATAATTTAACGCATACTCTCTAAATAGTCCTTTCGTATATAAATCTCTGAGATAGATGCTATTCTGTGTAGTATCAATGGGGATAAAAACATCAGGCATGATGCCGCCGCCGCCATATACGGTTCTACCATGTACGGTTTTGAACTTTAGTGAGTCAGCAAATTGCGTGCTATCAGCACTAAAAAACTCTCCGTGTTCATACCTAGTCAAAATTTCACTGTCATAATCAGAAATTCCATGGCTGTATGATTTTTGAATGGATCTACCACTGGGTGTATAATACCTGGAAATAGTAAGCCGTAACTCTGAACCATCACTCAAGTCAATTGGCACTTGCACCAACCCTTTACCGAAAGATCTTCTTCCTACAATCAGTGCTCTGTCATTGTCTTGTAAAGCGCCCGCCACAATTTCAGAGGCAGAAGCGCTACCTTCATCAATGAGTACAATCAATGGAACATCCTCCATGATACCATCAATATTCGCTTCCGCTCTTGAGTCATATTTTGATTCTTTTCCCTTGGTATAGACAATTAATTTATCCTCCACTAGAAATTCATCTGCAATTTCAATGGCGCGCTGCATGATGCCTCCACCATTGCCTTTTAAGTCTAGCACTAGTTTCTTCATTCCCGCTTCTTTTAGTTTAGTAAGCGCTTCTTTAAATTCAGTATAGGTATTATTCCCAAACCTGCTCAGTTTTATGAAGCCAATTTCTTTATCAATCATATACGAAACATCTACTGTATTTTGCGGAATTTTGTCTCTGACTATGGTAAAATCTAACAATTCGCTTTCGCCTGAACGTTTTATTTTCAATGCTACTTCTGTTCCTTTCTTCCCTCGTAATTTTTTGAAAACATCGTAAGAGTTAATCCCAATTCCTGCAATATTTTCTCCATCCACATTTACAATCTTATCACCTGATTTTAGTCCTACCTTTTCTGAAGGGCCGCCACTAATAGGTGCCACCACATAAAGCGTATCCCTAAAAACGCCAAACTCAATGCCTATGCCGTCAAATCCACCTTCCAATGAGGATTTAGCTGCCGCCACATCTTTTGCTGGGATATACACCGTATGCGGATCCAATTTTTCCAACATTTCCTTAATTGCATGCTCCGTTAGTTCATCGGTATCTACCGAATCCACATAATCTCTTTCTATATAAGACAATATTTCTTTGAACTTTTGCAAGTTGCTCTGCACCGAAACACGTTGAGGTGATTTATTAATAACTACCGCGCCTATCAGTATTCCACCGACAAGTGTTAGCGCTAATAATAGTGGTAATCTGATATTTGATTTTGAATTTTTTACCTCACTCACAGTTTTTGTTTTTTTAGGTGAATTCTAAATTGAATCGCAAACTTACAACTTATCTGCTTTTTTATTTGTTAAAAAACCTTAATACCTCAATTTTTTGTACCTTATGCCGCACTAATTGTGAGTCATTAATTGTATATGCTAAAAATTATTTTCCAGTCCGTTCTAAAATACTTCCCATGGGTACTTGTCTTGACATTAGTTGCTTGGCTGTTTTTTATCAGAAATACGCATGAGGCAAAAACACCTGCTACCTCAGAAATCACTCATGATGTATTGCTTGAAAAAATTGAAGCCCTTGGTAAACTAGAGCTTGTAAAATATAATTTCAAAGAAATTACGGAGATGAAGAATATTAGTAAGTGGAAACTTTTTTTCAAAAACTATTCGCCTGACATGAAAGCTGCGCTTATCACCAGCGGCGAAGCAGTCGGCTGTTTGGACCTAACCAAAATGACCGCTCAGGATTTTAATACCGTCAATGATACGCTTTGGGTTGTTCTACCCCAGCCAGAACTTTGCTATTATAAACTAGACATCAAAAACTCGAGATTCTACTCACTAGAAACCGGTTATTTTTCTAGTGATGATGAGGACAAAAAATTTGTAGAAACCATTTACAAAAAAGCGGAGCGGCAGATAGAAATCTCAGCGTTGGACTCAGGTATTTTGGAGGAAACCAAGGTCAATGCTGAGAAATTTCTAAGGCCATTTTTGCGAGCTGCGTCAGGGAAAGTGGTGGTTATCAATTATAAAAAAATGACCCCTCATGTAACACCAAAAAAATGAAAACACTAAAATATTTTTTACTTCTGTTTATCCTCTTCTCATTTACACGCTCCAGTTTCAAAGAACAGCAACTCAAATACAAAAGAGTTAGGGCGGCTTATGACAAAAAGGGAAGCGTGGTCTCAGAAAGATTAAAAGCGTTGGATATTAAAAAATTGGAAATTTATATACGGGTTTTTAAAAAGGACGATGTGCTGGAATTGTGGGGAAAGGATGTGAGTGCCAAGAAATTTTCGCTGATAAAAAACTTCGAAATTTGCGCCACTTCAGGCAAGTTGGGACCAAAAAGAAAGCAGGGTGATTATCAAGTTCCCGAAGGGTTTTACCACATTGATAGGTTCAACCCATGGAGCAATTTTCATTTGTCGTTAGGGATCAATTACCCTAATAAATCAGATCGGATTTTGGGGGTAAAAGGAAAATTAGGAGGTGATATATTTATTCATGGCGCTTGTGTGACCATTGGCTGCGTACCCATTACCGATGATAAAATCAAAGAGCTATACATCTATTGTGTAGAAGCAAAAAATGACGGTCAAAAAACAATTCCTGTGACTATTTTTCCGACTAAACTCACGAAAAAAAACATGAGCGCCCTCAAAAATAGTCATGCCAATGACAGTGAAAAATTGAATCTGTGGAGCGATCTGAAAGATGGTTTTGATTCGTTCAATGAAAGTAAAACACTGCCCTCTATTTCGTTTTTGGCAAATGGTCGGTACATGGTAAAGTAACAAAAAAAGCACAACCCTTAGCGGTTTGTGCTTTTAAAAACGTGGTATTTATAATCTACTTTGTCAACGTCACATCAATCTTAAAGGCAATGTCATCAGCAATCAGATAATCAGTGGGTACATCCTTCTCTCCTTCTGTATGATAAGACAACCCCCAGTCTTGTCTATTTACTGAAAAATCTTCGGAGTTTACAGATACTTCATTTTCTGATATTGTCACATTGGCATTGAAGGTAATGCTTTTTGTTTGATCCAACATGGTTAGATTTCCAGTAACCTTAGAATTATATTCTCCTTCGGCACTCTCGATACCCGTGAGCTCAAATTTTGAAGTAGGATAGGCACTAACCTTGAAAAAATCATCACTTTTCAAATGTCCCGTCAGCTTCGCAATTTGCTCATCGCCTTCTGGAAAACTTTCTACCGTTAGTGAAGCCATATCCATCAAAATTGTAGCATTCGCTAACACACCATCATCCACTAGAAATTCAGCACTCTTTAGGCTTACTTTTCCAAACCTTGGCGAAACACCTGCCAAATGCGTGGCTCCCCAGGTGATATGACTTCCTTCTTTAATTGTTGTCAAAGGCTTTGCCGATTCACTTTGGCTCACCTCTACTTCTTGAGCGTCAGTTGTTTCTGCCTTTTTTTCATTGTTAGAACAAGAAGTTAGCAGTGCGCCAATCACGAATACCGATAAAATTATTTTTTTCATGCTTTGAATTATTTAGGGTTATACTTTATAGTTTACAAAATCCATTTAACCATTTCACATTATCGTTGTCTTCTCAAAATAATAAACCCAGCAATATTTGAAATCAAAACCAAAGGTACTATTATTACTGGTAATAATAGGAAAGGAAATTTCATAACGGCAACATTTGGTTGGTCAAAGGCAAACTGTTGTAAAACTGTTGGTGCGGAAAGGAACGCATTCACGACAATATTTACCAAAAGAACAATGGAGCAAACATGCCAAATCCATAATAAAGTCTTATTAATTTTATTACTTCTAAAAGCAATTAAAACCATGATAGGGGCAGTTATACCAGCGAGAATATCAAAATTTCGCCCTTCAAAGGTCATTAATTCAGGCACATAACCCGCCAAAAACAACCAGAACAACACTAGCTCAACAGGGATGCGCACGGCGTGAAGAAACATCAGTTGTTTGAGATTAAAGGTAGCCAACCAGTCCTTCATTTTTTTAGAAAATATTGAAGCTAAAATAACTAGAATGATAGGGAAAATTACGAATAAAAACCTTGGAGGCGTAGTCTGAGTGTTTTCATAAAACCCGACATATGCCAATAGGCTATGCAATATCCCCCATAAAATAATCCCTACCATAAACTTGGTACTTTTGTTACTGGCAAAATAGAATAACACTAAAGAATAGACAGTTGCAGCAAAAAATGTGTGGTAAACGTAGGTTTGTAGGTCTGTAATCATAACATTTAATTTATATTCTCTGAACCCGCTATTGGGCGCAACTTTTTTTCCAATTTTTCAATCATTTTCATCCCGTCATCATCAAGTGTAGTAGCCAGCTCATCCATCACCCCTTCCCAGATAGGAATTAGTTTTTCCACTAAGACCCCTCCTGTTTTTGTAAGTGTCACTTCGGGGCGGTATACCGCAGTCCTCTTAATTAGGTTTTTCTTTTCAAGCAGACGTATCGCCCTACTCACTGTCGACCGATTCAGTGCTAATCTGTCCCCAATTTTTCCCTGCGCTATTTTTCCTGAAACACGAAGTACAAATAACACCGTCATCTGGTTTTCGGTAATATCAAATTCAACCAAGCACTTTCTATAATAACTGTCAGCAATTCGTGATAATCGCCTAAGTCGTGCGCCCACACACGCCTGCATTTTGTATTTCATAATACAAATATAACGAACTATGTTGTCTATACAACATATATGTAAATTATAATTATCTTCTCCTCATTGATAATTCTAAATGGTTGATTTATCTTTGTGCCATGGCAAAATCAAACAATGACAATTTATTGAAAAAAATCATTTCCCATTCAAAAGAATATGGTTTTGTGTTTCCTTCTAGTGAGATTTATGATGGGCTTGCAGCCGCTTATGATTATGGGCAAAATGGTGTGGAGCTAAAAAACAATATAAAAGCTTATTGGTGGAAAGCCATGGTACAAATGCACGAAAACATTGTGGGTTTAGATGCCTCTATTTTTATGCACCCTACCACTTGGAAAGCCTCTGGTCATGTAGATGCCTTCAATGATCCATTGATTGATAATAAGGACTCTAAAAAAAGATACCGTGCCGATGTTTTGATTGAAGATTATATTGCCAAAATAGCAGGAAAAATCAATAAAGAAGTTCAAAAAGCGCAAAAACGATTTGGTGATGCCTTTGACAAGAAAGAATTTTTGGCAACCAACGGACGGGTACTTCAAAACCAGCAAAAGATTGATGCCATTAACCAAAGGTTAAAGACAGGCATTGAAACTGAAAATCTTGCAGATATTAAATTGCTCATTGAAGAACTTGGTATTGCAGATCCTGTTTCTGGATCCAAAAACTGGACTGATGTTCGTCAGTTTAATTTGATGTTCTCTACTGAATTAGGATCGCTAGCAGATGGTGCCAATAAGATTTATTTAAGACCCGAAACAGCGCAAGGTATTTTTGTTAATTTCCTAAACGTACAAAAAACTGGGAGGATGAAAATTCCTTTCGGTATTGCACAAATTGGCAAGGCGTTTAGAAATGAAATCATCGCACGTCAGTTCATCTTCAGAATGCGAGAATTCGAGCAGATGGAAATGCAATTCTTTGTGAAGCCTGGAGAGGAGTTGAAGTGGTACGAGTATTGGAAAGAACAAAGAATGCAATGGCACCAAGCCCTGGGAATTGACCCCGAAAAATATAGGTTTCATGACCATCTAAACTTAGCACACTATGCCAATGCTGCTGCAGATATCGAATTTGATTTTCCGATGGGTTTCAAAGAATTAGAAGGAATCCACTCTCGAACAGATTTTGATCTCAAAGCGCATGAAGAACACTCCGGTAAAAAATTACAATTTTTTGACCCAAAAGAAAATAAAAACTATGTGCCGTATGTGGTAGAGACTTCTGTGGGGCTGGATCGGATGTTCCTAGCCGTTTTATCAGCTGCCTACACTGAAGAAGTGCTGGTAGATGGATCACAAAGAACGGTACTAAAAATAAATCCAGTATTAGCACCCAACAAAGTAGCGATACTACCGCTGATGAATAAAGATGGACTGCCTGAAAAAGGAAGGGAAATTTTAAACAGTTTGAAATATGACTTTGTTTGTCAGTATGATGCCAAAGATGCTATCGGAAAAAGGTACAGAAGGCAAGATGCCATTGGCACACCACTATGTGTCACCATCGATCATCAAACGCTAGAAGACAATACCGTAACCATCAGGTACAGGGATTCTATGAAACAAGACAGAATTTCTGTTGATGTGCTGAATAAAAAAATAGCAAAAGAAGTGGACTTTAAGAATATTTTCTCTTCCTTAGAGGGGTAAATCATTGTATTATTTTAATATTTCAAGATTTATTATAATTTTTTTACCTTAAAAGGGTTACTTTTTTGTATTAAAAGGTACATATGTATAAACCTTAAATTACCCCACTACGATGTTGGCATACTTTCCAATATTTTTTCCGTTTTTTGCCCTTGCTTTATTGGCATTGAGCATAAGCAAAGATTTATTGCTGTTTTTTAAGCCCATTTCCAAAGAACACAAGAAAATTCTTGCTGACCTATTTCTTTACTACCAACGACTTGACGCAAAGAAAAAAGTGCAATTCGAAAAACGTGTCAATAGATTTATAAGACTAAAACATTTTATTCCACGAGATTTTCCGATAGTGTCTGAAGAGATGAAAGTATTGATTTCAGCCGCAGCGGTACAGCTAACTTTTGGACTGCACGAAATTTATTTGACCCATTTTAATAGAATTCTTGTTTATCCGGATACGTATTTTTCGTTTATCAATAGGCAATACCATAAGGGCGAGGTGAACCCGCAGCACGGCGTGATTGTACTTTCCTGGAAGGCATTTCAAGAAGGGTACGAACCATCTGCCTCTGATAGAAACTTAGGATTGCACGAAATGGCACATGCATTACACTTAGAGGATAAAATTGTTTTTGGAAAAGAAGGATGCTGTTTGGATGAAAAACTTCTTTACGAATATCAAAAATTATCCAAAAATGTCATTCAAAAAATTCAAACAGGCGAGGAACATTTTTTTAGAAAGTATGCCGCTACAAATGATGAGGAATTCTTTGCAGTATCTATTGAATGCTTTTTTGAAAAGCCTGAAGGCTTCCTTGAGAATCACCCCAAACTATACCATACGCTTGCAAGTATTTTAAAGCAAGACCCGCTGGAGGTATATATGAGTGGGACTGCGGCTTAATACTATTTGATTATAATCTCTTTCATTTTTTCTCTGCCGTAAAAAACTGGGAAGTTAAAACATCAAAATAAACGTTTTGGTACAATACTAACACACAAAGGTAGGACTGTTTCAACAGCATAAATCAGATCAAATGATGCCGTTGACAGAAATATCAAATAATTATTGACTAAATTGTAGCATCATTTTAAAATCAA
>CAYRIF010000087.1:0-12598 GCA_964424205.1 uncultured Roseivirgaceae bacterium
AACTTTTTTCATGTTTGATAGGTGGTAATGCTATTTAAAATTGCTTTGTAATTTGATTTATATTCATGATAGAGAGATGTTAATTTTTTAATATTAAATGATGTATCTCTATAATCTTTTATTTTAAGTTTCGATTCAATATCGGTGGTTAGCATATGGATTTTTTCAATTCCAAGCGTGCCTGCATTACCTTTTATAGTATGCAAGATACTTAAAATATTTTTATAATTTTGCGTTACAAGATTTTCACTTATTTCTTCTAAAAACACTTCAGTTTCTTGTAGAAAATCATCATATACTTGCTTTACTGTTTCAAATCCGCCATATTTTTCTAATTGAAGAACTATTTCTTTGTTTATAATTTCAGTTTTTTTGTTGTCTTTAGTTTCTTCTGCTACGATATGGTCGTTTATTTTCGGCGTTTGAATTGACAGCGAGTCAACTGTTAATTCTACTACTTTAGCGATGAGAACGTGACCTTTTAAGGGTTTCGGAATGTAGTCATCCAGCCCAGCACTAATGTATTTTTCACGATCTGCTTGCATGGAGTATGCGGTCATGGCTACTATTGGTGGAAGAATTTTATTTTTCAGTTTCTTTAATTTTTTGGTAACTTCTACACCATCCATTTCGGGCATTTGAATGTCCATAAAAATAACCTCATAGTTTTTTTCTTTGACTAGTTTAATTGCTTCTTTTCCATTGTTGGCAGTATCCACATTGCACCCAGATTTTCTTAATATTTGACTAGCGACTTGACGATTTATTTTGTTGTCATCGACAATTAATACATGCGGAGCGTAGTTCGTGAATTGCTTACTTATACCCGGCATGTCATGAAATTTATTAGCAGTTTCAAAAGCTTTCCTATCACTTTTCAGTGCTTCAAAGGAAAACCAAAATGTACTACCAAATCCAGGGCTTGAGAATACGCCTATTTCCCCACCCATCAGTTTAGCTAGCTCTTTTGAAATGGAGAGCCCGAGACCTGTTCCTCCAAATTCCTTGGTGGAAGAGTTGTCTAATTGGCTAAAATTTGTAAACAACCTATCTATTTGTTCTTTTGTAATGCCAATTCCTGAATCTCTTACCTCTGCTTTCATCAAGATTTTTTTCTTAGTACTTGTATGTAGTTTTATATCTAGATTAATAGCGCCGCCGCCTTTGGTAAATTTTATAGCATTGGATAATAAGTTTGAAAATATTTGTAAAAGTCGAATTTCATCTACCTTTAGATATTCCTGTATTTTGGTATCAATATGGTAAAATAAGTTGATATTTTTGCTGAGCGCCTGTTGAGAAAAAAGAGCGTAAAGTTTGTCAAGTGTTTCTTTTAGGTTTATTACAGTAGGTCGTAATTGCATCTTGCCTGCTTCAATCTTGGAGAGGTCAAGAATACCATTCAGTATGCTTAATAGCGTTTCTGATGATTTTTTAATGGTGAGGACATATTCTTTCTGTTCATTGGTTAGCGTTGTGCTATCTAGTAAATCAATCATGCCAATAACACCATTCATTGGAGTCCTTATTTCATGACTCATGTTAGCCAGAAAATTTTCTTTAACCTTTAATGTGTGTTCCGCAAGCTCTTTTGACTCAATCAGTGCCTGGTTGGTTTTTTTAATGATACTGATATCTTTGGCAACCCCTTCAATTTCTATAGGAATATTTTTTTCGTTATAGACAAGTCTTATATTGCTTATACATTGTAGGATTTCGCCCTTTTTTGTAACTAAAGATACCTCAAAATCCCGAATGCTCTTTTTCTTAGACAATTCTTTAATAAGGTTTTTAATCTTGGGGCTATAGAGGTAATAGTTGGTAATATTTTTGTCTACTACTTCATGGGCAGCATAACCCATGAAATCTTGAATAGAAGGGCTTACCATAGTAATATCTCCGTTTATTTTGCACCTAAAGTAAATGTCTTGAATTGATTCAAAGATATCTCTGAATTTTTTCTCGCTATTCAGAAGCGCAATTTCGGATTTTTTCCTTTCAATTGCCAAAGCAATTTGCCCCGAAATAAAGTCTAATAAAGAAACATCCTTTTCGTCGTAAGTGATTTTTTCATCATAAGACTTAATGGAAACAAGACCTATATGCTTATCTTCTAGTCTGAGAGGAGCGCACATCCAAACAACTGGAACTTCACCAATGTTATCAATTATTTTATCTGCTATTAATGTTTCAATTTCTTTTTTGCTTAATAGTAGTGATCTATTTTGTTTGATGGCATACTCGGTAAAATTCTTGCCAGTTTTCCTAATTCCATTTTTTGTTTTTAGCTGATATTTTTCGTCAATAAAATATGGAAAACTGATGTAATTATCATCTGTATTGAATAGTGAGATGTAGAAATTGGTAATGGGAATGGCTTTGGATAATTCATCATATATATTCTTAAATAGTTCGGACAAATTTTTGCTGTGGATTGAAGCATTTGTAATACTGAAATATAGATTTTGTGCTTTTTCAGCCCTTACTTTTTCAGTTACATCATGAAAAATCCCCCGATACTCCAGTTCATATTCACCAGTCTTACTACAGTTCACACTTCCAGTAAGGTAAATACTCTGACCACTTTTGGAAACAACTACGGTTTCTATTTTTTCAAATGACTTTCCCTGTGCAATAAGTTTGAAATACTCAACGGTGGTTGCTCTATATGACGGATGAAGAATATCCGTAAATTTTATTTTTTGGATGTCTTCATCACTGTATTCAAGTTTCTGCTTCCAGGCTTCATTGACGAGAAGAAATTCACCTCTATGATCAAATACTTGTATTAAATCTGACGAGTTATCAAAAATATCTTTTAGTTGGGAATTTGCCTTGTCGAGGACACTCTGAACTTTTATTTGCTTGGATACATCTTCACCAATAATCGTCATCCCTGAGATTTTCCCTTTTTCGTTGTTTAGAATGATGGAATTAAAATTAACATCAATTAATTCTCCTGTAGAAGTAATGATATACGTTTTAAGGTTATTAGAAAATCCGCCACTTTCAATAATTTTTTGGAAAGAAGGATTAACTTCTAAAGGAATGACAATATCAAATAGGTCTTTGGCTATTATTTCTGTTCTGCTTGAGTTAGTAAGTTTGCAAACAGAATCATTGCAAAATGTTATTTTCCCCTCGGTGTTTACGGTAATGGCAAGAATGTTAGCTTTTTGTAGGGACTTGTGAAGTCGTTTTTCTGAGGCTGCTAAGGCGGCTCTTTTACTTGCTTCTTCTTCTAGAGATTTCCTGTCAGAAATATCTGTTGCTGCTGAAATATAACCTGCAAACCTGCCATCTGTGTCATGATGTGGAATGCCAATATCTTGTACCCATCTGAAAATCCCGTCATGTCTTTTGAGTCTGTAAGTGAGCTCATATTTCCTTCGTTTCTTAAATGCCAAATCTATTTGAGAGAGTACATCATCCACTTCCTCGGGAAAAATGTTTTCAATCCAACCATTTTCTTTCTCTTCCAGTTCAGTTTTCCCGGTGAAGTTTAGCCACTGCTTGCTGAAATAGTAAAAATAGTTATTAGGAGTTGTCATGCGTAATAAAACCGGCGCATTATCTGCCAATGACTTGAATTTTGATTCATTGTCCCTAATGCTTTTTAACGTAGATTTTCTTTGACTGAGATCCTTGATTCTAACGGCTATAAAAATCTGATCACCAAGTGTAAATTGCTCTAACCTCGTTCTGGTGTAAAATATTTCATTGTTCTCTTTGATGAATTGCCAATCAAAAATTTGTTTTTTTCCTCGCATTGCGGTTTCAACAAAGGCTTTGCTTTTATCTTGGGAAATGGTGCCATCTGGTTGTTGTTTGGGTGAAAATGAAAATAGGTTTTCACCCAATAATTCCTTTTCAGTTTTATTGAATATTTTTAGGGAGAGTTTATTGCACTGAACAACTCTAGAATTTTCAAGAATCAAAATAGCATTTTCTGATGAGCCAAGAATCTTTTCAGTGATTCGTTCAGCCCTTTCAGTTTTTTTTTGAAGAATTTTTATTGCCTCAATTAAATCTTCTTTTGTCTTGTTATGATATTCCATTGTTAGCATTTGCCACCTTTTATCAAAAATAATCAAAAAAAACATAATAATATTTTCAACGATGGTTTCATTTTAATTGAGCACTAAAACTTATCTTTGGTTTTACACTATTTAATGTTAAAATGGTATTAGATAATTTATAATAATGCATAAAAGAAAAAGATTGATTGTGGTGGTAGGACCAACGGCAGTTGGAAAGACTTCTTTGTGTATAGATTTGGCAAAGTCGCTCCATACGGAAATTATTTCTGCAGACTCTCGTCAGTTTTATGAAGAAATGAATATTGGTACTGCCAAGCCGACGGAAGATGAGTTGTCGCAAGTACAGCACCATTTTATAAACACATTAAGTATCAATGAAGCATATAATATTGTGGAATTTGAAAAAGATGCCTTGCAGAAGGTTGAGGAACTTTTCAAAAAACATGACCAGGTAATTATGACAGGAGGTTCAGGGCTATACATTAAAATTGTGTGCGATGGGATTGATAAAATTCCAGATGTTGACTCTGAAATAAGAGCCTCACTAAATAGAATAAAGGAAGAAAATGGATTGGAAGAATTGGTTGGAAAATTGAAAAAGCTAGACCCAATCCATGCCAAGAAAGTTGATTTGTTGAATCCGCAGCGCGTGATTAGGGCATTGGAAGTTTGTATTGGTACTGGGAATCCTTATTCAGATTTTATGATTAAAAATAAAGTAGATAGGCCATTTGATATTGTTAAAATCGGATTGGAATTAGACCGTGAAGTGCTTTTTGAAAGAATAAACACCCGAATGGATATGATGATTGAAGCAGGGCTTTTTGAGGAAGCAAAATCACTTTACAAATACAAGTCACTGAATGCCTTGCAAACGGTTGGGTATAAAGAAATATTTGATTACTTGGATGGAAAATATGATAAAGAAGAAGCCATCAGGCTACTAAAAAGAAATTCGAGAAGATTTGCCAAGCGACAGATGACTTGGTTCAAAAAGGATGGGGACATCAAATGGTTTAAACCAACAGCGCATGACAAAATACTTGGTTACATCGATAAAAATTGACCAAGTAGCAAAGAATTTCATAGTCGTAAGTATAGCAATCTAATTGTTAAACCATTTTGAGGTTAAAATGGTATCAGACTTAATGCCTATTATTAAAAATATCAACCATTCTTAATAAATCCTTGCTGAGGTGTTTTGTTTTGGTGATGGCATCTTCAAAAGGAGTGTATACCAATTCATCTTTCACAATGCCTGCCATTACGTCTTTCTTTCCTGCAAGGAGTCCTTCTACAGCATACAAACCCATTCTACTGGCAAGTATGCGATCTTTTGCAGTTGGCGAACCACCTCTTTGCACATGGCCAAGCGTGGTTACTTTAATATCCAGAAAATCCATCTTTGTCTTTACTTTTGCCGCAATTTCCATGGCATGCCCCTCTTCATCACCTTCTGCTACTACTACAATAGAAGAAGTTTTTGAGCGTTCTTTTTCGCTTTCCAAAATATGAACGACATCATCAATTGTTGTGGAGGTTTCAGGCACCATCACAATTTCTGCACCCCCGCATATGCCAGACCGTATGGCAATATAGCCAGAGTCTCTGCCCATTACCTCAATGAAGAATACGCGATCATGTGAACTAGCCGTATCCCTGATTTTATCGATGGCCTCGACAGCTGTGTTTACTGCAGTGTCAAAACCTATGGTAAAATCCGTGCCATAGATGTCGTTGTCTATGGTGCCTGGCGCTCCAATAATGGGAATGCCAAATTCTTTATAGAAAATGTTAGCACCTGTAAATGAACCGTCACCACCAATACAAACTAGCCCTTCAATGCCATGTTTTTGAAGGTTTTCGTACGCCTGTTTCCGACCTTCTGCTGTTCTGAATTCCAAACTTCTGGCTGATTTTAGAATGGTGCCTCCTCTTTGTATGATGCCACTGACGGATTTTGAGGTCATTTTGGAAATTTTTCCTTCAATCATGCCGTTATAACCTCTTTTGATGCCACATACTTCTATGCCATGATACCGTGCTCCTCTTACTACCGCTCTAATGCAAGCATTCATTCCGGGGGCATCACCACCCGACGTAAAAACACCAATTTTTGTAATACTCATTCAGTTTAAATTTAGAATTCAATGATAGGCAAATTTAGGTTATGATAAAATTTTTTAGGTAGTTTGCGTAGCTATTTTTTGAAAATAATGAAGAAGGTTCTAATCATTACATATTACTGGCCACCAAATGCAGGAGTTGGGGTGCAACGTTGGTTGAAATTTTCAAAATTTCTACCTGAATATGGCTGGCAGCCAATTATTTTCACACCAGAGAATCCCGATTTCAATATCAAAGACAAGTCTTTGGATGCTAACATTGATCAAAGTACCGAGGTATTACAAATTCCTATTTGGGAGCCATTCTCAATTTTCGATAAAATAACAGGAGGTAAGAATAAAAAAAATGTGAAGCAAGGACTGGTGCTTGAGAAATCAAAACCCTCGTGGAAGGATAAGATTTTTATCTGGATAAGAGGAAATTTGTTTATCCCTGATCCTAGAAGATTTTGGGTAAAGCCCGCCGTTAAATTTTTAGAAAAATATATAAAGGAGAATAATATTCAAGCAATTGTAACCACCGGTCCGCCGCACAGCATGCATCTGATTGGCTTGAAGCTAAAACAAAAAACAGGAATCAAGTGGCTAGCTGATTTTAGAGATCCATGGTCGCACTGGGATTTGCATGAAAAATTGCTAGTCGGAAAGTGGGCACTTAATTATCACAAAAAAATGGAGCGCAGGGTATTGCATACAGCAGATACTGTAGTGACAGTAAGTAATAATCTAGCCAGGGATTTAGGGATGCTAGGCGGTAGAGAAGTTGATGTGATTACCAATGGCGTGGATGAAGATGACTTTTCAGCATTATTGAATAGAGTAGTCAAAGTTGATAAGTTTAGAATCAGTTATTTTGGTCTGTTAAATGAAATGAGAGACCCTACGGTGCTTTGGGAAGTGCTTACAACTATTTGTCTGGAGAATGTAGATTTTCAAGATGACCTAGAACTGAATATTGGAGGAATTGTGAGTGAGACTATTTTGGGTAATTTGAAAAAAAATAAGCAGCTTTCTACAGCTTTAAACTATAAATCTTACATACCACACAAGCAAGTGTTTGAAGAATTACAGCGATCTGCATTATTGCTTGTGATACTTAATAAAACTGACAATGCTAGGTGGATTATTCCAGCAAAATTATTTGAGTATTTGGTAACTGGAAAGGAGATTTTACTGTTAGGTCCAAAAAACAGTGATGCAGCAAATGTTCTGGCAGAAGCCAAGGCAGGTGTTACAGTGGAATTTGATGAAAAAGAAAAACTCAAAGCCAAAATTTTAAAAGCCTATCAAAACTATAAATCAGGAAACAGCCAACTCCAAACGGTAGATTTTAGCAAATATTCTCGAAAAAAGCTTACGGGCAATCTTTCTGTTCTTTTAGAAAAAATAACGGCAGACAAATAAACGATCATTGTACCTGAAAATAATTATATTGTAAATGTAATTATTGGGAGATAAAATAGTGATATTTGTATTTATATAGTAAATCAGTTGTTATGAGTGAAGTGAACCAACCAAAGTTTTATAATTCCGCCATACGAGATGTAAAGTTCGGAAAAGATGTAGTGGTGGTAAACCCGACAAATCTATATGAGTGCGAGATCGGAGATGACGTATTTGTAGGGCCATTTGTGGAGATTCAAAAAGGCGTAACAGTGGGAAATCGCACAAGAATCCAATCACATACATTCGTTTGTGAACTGGTGTGTATTGGTGATGACTGTTTTATTGCGCATGGTGTCATGTTTATCAATGACCTATTTTCAGAAGGAGAACCAGCAGGGGATCCTGAATTATGGGCAAAAACAAAAATTGGAAATAAAGTATCCATTGGCTCAAATGCCACTATTCTTCCCGTTGAGGTTTGTGATAACGTTGTCATTGGAGCTGGTGCAGTGGTGACCAAGGATATTACCGAACCAGGTGTCTATGCCGGAAATCCAGCAAAAAAATTAAGAGACATATAATTACTTAACATAATAAACCGATACCTATGAATATTCCTTTCGTTGACTTAAAATCGCAGTATCTATCGATTAAAGAAGAAGTAGATGGTGCGATCCAAAATATTATTAGCAATACCGCTTTTATTGGCGGACCTGCGGTTAAAGAATTTGAAACAGCCTTTGCAGCATACGCAGGGGCAAAACATGCTGTTGGTTGTGCCAATGGTACTGATGCCATTGAGATTGCTTTGAAATCTGTTGGTGTAATGCCAGGAGACGAAGTAATAGTACCAGCAACCACATGGATTTCTACTGCAGAGGCAGTGACAGCTATTGGTGGTGTGCCAGTTTTTGCGGACATGATTCCAGGATTATACACCATTGACCCTCAGGATGTTGAACGAAAAATAACTTCAAAAACCAAAGTTATTTTGCCAGTGCACTTGTACGGATTGCCTGCAAGAATGGATGAGATCATGGCAATTGCCAATAAGCATGGATTGAAAGTAGTAGAGGATTGTGCACAAGCACATGGTGCTACCTATAAAGGACAAAAAGTAGGAACATTTGGTGATGCTGGTACTTTTAGTTTTTATCCTGGAAAAAACCTTGGGGCATATGGAGACGCAGGTGGTATAATTACCAATAGCGATGAAGTAGCAGAGATGATGCGAATGATTTGTGATCATGGTATGAAAGGAAAGCATAATCACATTATAGAAGGAAGAAATAGCCGACTTGATGGAATTCAAGCAGCAGTATTGACCGTGAAATTAAATCATATAGAAAAATGGACAGCCGCTAGAATTGCCAATGCCAAATATTATAATGCGCAATTAAAGACTTCAGGATTAGTGCTACCTACTACTCCCGAAGGTTCAAGACATGTATTTCATTTATATGTAGTGCAGGTAGCCAATAGAGACGAAGTAATGGAAAACCTAAGCAGCAAAGGCGTAGGTGTAGGCATTCACTATCCAACACCACTACCATTTCTGAAAGCATATGAGCGGTTTGAACATGTCAAAGCAGACTTCCCAGCAGCAACTGCACAGATGAATAAGATTGTATCGCTACCAATGTTCCCAGAACTAACCGAAGCACAAATTGATTTTGTGACGGAGGAATTGATGGGTGTTGCGGTGGTTTAGTTGTATTCATGTTTTGAAGAAATATTCTTTTGTAGAGTGAAATTAGTTGAAGGAAAGTATTTATAAACTAAAATTTATAGGAGAAGTATGGAAGAGTACTTGCAATATTTTAAGAGAGATGTTTTGGATTTTTATAGGAAAAACTCGCACATGTACGAGTTGGATGAAGACGATATGGGCGGAGAGATTAAGGTGTCACAACGCTGGACTGAAGAAGATGCAGACGAATTCCCTAGAATCAGCATAATGTTTGCATTTAGGAAATTAGTAAACGGAAATAGATGTTTGGGTGTGTTTATGCCAATATTTAAGGATAAAGTTTCTGAATTGGATTTTTCGAAATGGATAGCACATCATATTAGCGAACCAATATTTAATGATGAAAATGATGCTTTTGATCGATGGGTGAGTAGAAACATATATGCAAGTCCTTTTGTGGAAGATGGATCAATGGTAAATTTTCAAAAGGAGCTTGAACTAATCAATGCATTAACCAAAATCAAGTTTAATACTGTTCTTTTTAAACACGAAAAACATAGTTTAATTAATTACCTGGTTGCTGAGAATAACGAGGAATATACTAAGTCAATCCTAGAGTTATATAGATTACTAATTGACAGTATGGAGAAGTGTACTATAATAAAACTCGCTGAATTTTTAAATAAATCGCTTACTGATGATTCAAAAAGATTAAACAGTTTAAAGGAATTATTACCGACATCTATATATAATTCAATTCATAATATTTCTAGAAAAAGGATGCCCATTCATGGAATTCCTTCCGATGGAACAGTAAGTTACCCTGCATTTGAGACATTTAATTTAGATTTATTAAATTTAAATACAGCATTAATGGAATTAAAGGTATGGTTAGAAGAGAAATTGAACTTATGTGCTGATTCATGTAAAAGTCGCTTGGAATCTTTTGCTTATTTCCCAAAACTAGATAAACGTCCAAGACCAGAATATAAGTATGATGATGCTCAAAAAATGATTGGTAAACAAATTAGTAGGGTTGAATTCGGAGAAGTAGAATTTAAAGAAGATTTACATTCACGAGAAGCTATAATTATTCACTTTGCTGATGGTTAATTAGAGTAGGTTCTAATATCAATAATATTATTGGAAATTGCGAGAAACTGCAACCAAGTGATTTTCATACGGACTTAATGTTGACGTGGGCGGTATCTCCTTATAAAAAATGAAACTAATTATATTCGATATCTACGGGACATTTACTCCATGGTATGTATCCCCACAGCCCATTCCTAAAAACATAATTACAACCTTGAAATTCCGGTCTGTGAGGACACAGACTGAGGATGGGATTTCTCCTACCGTCAAAAAGACAACCATTAGAGTACACAGATAGCATTAACAAACAATGAAACTAATCATTTTCGATATTGACGGTACCTTAACCGATAGCAAGGCGATTGACGATGCATGTTTTGTAGAGACTTTTAAAGAAGTATTTGACATAGACATTGGTGAGTTGGATTGGTCAAAATTTAAGAATGTGACCGATACAAGTATCACGACAGAAATATTAAAGGATAAATTTTCAGGAGAAGAATTTGATCGTGCATTTGAGAAATTGAGGCAAGAATTTTTGAAGAAACTCAGTGTGGCATCTTTGGAAAACCCATCTTCCTTCCAAGAAGTGCCTGGGGCAAAAGCATTTTTTGATTTGACAAAATCTAAGTATCACATCGGGATTGGTACCGGTTCATGGAGTGATTCTGGACGTACAAAACTCAATGCCATTGGCATCAAAGCAGATGATTATCCTTTTGGTAATTGTGATAATTTTGTCAGTAGAGAAGAAATGGTGCAGGACTCCATTCGTCAGGCTAAAGTTAAATACAAGACAGAAGAGTTTTCAGAAGTTGTCTATTTTGGAGATGGAATTTGGGATTATAAAACCTGTAATAACCTGAATATCAGGTTTGTAGGTATTGATTCGCGCAATGACAATAAACTAAGAGACATTGGTGCAAAAACTATTTTCACAAATTATATTGAGGCACACGTGATTATTGAGGAGATTGAAAACGGTCTTTAGCAATTACAGCAGAATTTATAAATTTGTCAATTTACTTCCTCCAACCCGAAGCACCCAAGAGCGGCACAAACTTAAAATCATGAAATGACTCTTCTTCATAGTCTGTTTTGGAGATCCGCGTGATTCTTAACATGGTTTGGGTCTTAGCATCACCAACAGGAATCACCAATACGCCACCAATTTTCAACTGTTCTTTTAATGCATTTGGCACGACAGGTGCACCAGCGGTCACCAAAATTTTATCGTATGGCGCATAGCGAGGCAAGCCTTGTGAGCCATCACCGCAAATCATTTTTGGCACATACCCAAGTTGAGGTAAAAAGGCTTTCGCTTTTTGGCAAAGCGGTACATTGTATTCCATGGTATACACTACCGCCCCTAACTCTAGCAACACACAACTTTGATACCCAGAGCCAGTGCCAATTTCTAACACTTTATCCCCTTTTTTGAGGTTTAACAGTGCTGTTTGAAAAGCAACCGTATAGGGTTGAGAAATGGTCTGTCCCTCGGAGATGGGGAAGGCGGTATCTTCGTAAGCCTTTTCTAAAAAGGTAGAATCAAGGAAAAAGTGCCTTGGAATTTTTCCGATGGCAGCTAAAATTCGTTCGTCTTTAATTCCTTTTGACTTAACAACCCTTACCAATGCTTTTCGCAATCCCTTGCTCTTGTATGTATCAACCAATGCTAAAAAATTTGAAATTATATCTCCGTTTGGCACAAAGTAAATGATTATCTTTGATTGATTAAAATAAATTGAAAATATGTTTACTGGAATAATTGAAGCAACGGGAAAAGTGGAGAAAATTAGCAAGGAGGGAGGGAATGTACATTTCACCATCAGTAGTAAAATCGCATCGGAACTAAAGGTAGATCAGAGTGTGGCGCACAATGGTGTCTGCCTGACGGTAACCAAAAAATCTAACAATGATTATGAGGTAACTGCCATCGATGAAACTTTACAAAAAAGTAATCTCGGAGTTCTAAAAATGGGCAATGAGATTAATTTAGAGCGCTGCATGCTTAATAATGGACGTTTTGATGGACACATCGTGCAGGGGCATGTAGATCAGGTGGGTATTTGTAAAGCGATAAAAGAGGAGGAGGGAAGTTGGATTTTTGATTTTGAGTATGATACTGACTTAGATAATGTGACGGTTGAAAAAGGATCAATTACCGTAAATGGGATTAGTTTGACTTGCTTTAATTCCACAGAAAATGGTTTTAGTGTAGCCATTATTCCTTATACTTTTGAGCATACAAATTTTCACCA
>CAYRIF010000088.1:0-12597 GCA_964424205.1 uncultured Roseivirgaceae bacterium
CGGCAAGGATAGCTTTGATTAGTTATGCGGATGGTGAAAAAAGATATATAATAGCTCCTAACGGATTAGAAGTTGGGCAGAAAATTCTTTCAGGTGAGAATGCAGCGCCGGAAGTTGGAAACGCTTTGCCATTGGGTATTATTCCAATGGGAACCGTGGTTCACAATATAGAACTAAAGCCAGGACGAGGTGGGGCAATGGTAAGAAGTGCTGGTGGATATGCGCAACTAGTAGCGAGAGAAGGTAAATATGCTACACTTAAAATGCCTTCAGGTGAAATGAGGTTGGTATTGAACACCTGTCTAGCGACAATAGGAACTGTATCTAATGGAGACCATATGTTGGTAAGATTGGGTAAGGCAGGTAGAAAGAGATGGTTAGGAAGAAGACCAAGAGTAAGGGGTGTTGTGATGAACCCTGTTGATCACCCAATGGGTGGTGGTGAAGGAAAGTCCTCTGGTGGACATCCTAGATCTAGAAATGGCTTGTTAGCGAAAGGTAAGAAGACAAGGTCTAAAAAGAAGTATTCAAATAGATTTATAGTAAGCAAACGCAAAAAATAAGCAATGGCTAGATCGTTAAAAAAAGGGCCTTATATTGACTTCAGATTAGAGAAGAAGGTGGAGGTTATGAGTGAGTCAGGTAAGAAAAAAATCATTAAGACATGGTCAAGAAGATCAATGATATCTCCTGATTTTGTAGGACATACTTTTGCTGTTCATAACGGTAATAAATTCATCCCTGTGTTTGTAACAGAAAATATGGTTGGTCATAAGCTTGGCGAGTTTTCGCCAACAAGAAACTATAGAGGTCATATTTCTAAAAAAGATAAAGGTAGAAGATAATGGAAGCAGTAGCTAAATTAAAGAATGTACCGACCTCTCCTAGGAAAATGAGAGTAGTGGCTGATATGATTCGTGGCAAGAAGGTGAGTCATGCGTTGAACGTATTAAAATTTGAAGCAAAGCATAGTGCCGCTAGCTTAGAAAAGTTATTACTTTCTGCTGTGTCAAACTGGTCGTTGAAAAACGAAGATGAGAGCCTTGAAGATGCAAATCTTTATATCAAGACCATCACTGTTGATAGTGGTAGAATGCTGAAAAGGTTAAGACCGGCACCGCAAGGAAGAGCACATAGGATTCGTAAAAGATCAAATCATGTGACTTTGATAGTAGATAGTATAAGTGAAGAGGAAATGGCAGCGGCAGCAGAAAAACGTAAGAAAAAACTAGAAAAAAAAGATAAATAATGGGACAGAAAGTTAATCCTGTAGGTTTTAGACTAGGAGTTATTAGAGGTTGGGACTCTAACTGGTTTGGTGGAAAGTCTTTTGGCGATAAATTAGTCGAAGATGAGAAAATCAGAAAATATATTTATGCTAGGATTCCTAAAGGAGGAATATCTAAGATCATTATTGAAAGAACGATAAAAAGAATTATCATCACTGTGCATACTGCGAGACCAGGTGTTGTGATTGGTAAAGGAGGCGCTGAAGTAGATAGTATTAAAGAAGAGCTAAAAAACTTAACAAAGAAAGATGTTCAAATTAACATCTTCGAAATAAAAAGACCGGAGTTAGATGCTAAATTGGTTGGCGAGTCTATCGCACAGCAATTAAAAGCAAGGATATCTTTCCGTAGGGCAATGAAGCAGGCAATAGCTGCTACAATGAGAGTAGGCGCAGAGGGAATTAAAATTAAAGTATCGGGTAGAGTAGGTGGTGCGGAAATGGCGCGTTCAGAGCAGTATAAAGAAGGAAGAATTCCTTTGCATACTTTGAGAGCTGATATTGACTACGCGTTATCTGTTTCAAACACAGTATATGGAACACTAGGTATTAAAGTTTGGATATTCAAGGGTGAAGTTTTTGGCAAAAGAGACCTTTCTCCGAATGTAGGGATGTCAGGTAAAGGTGGTGATTCAAGAAGAGGTGGTGGACAGAATAGAAACCAAAGAGGTGGAGCAAAGAGACGCCCAGATAGAAGAAGATAATATTTTAAGAAAGAACAGAAGAGAAAATGTTACAACCTAAAAGAACAAAATTCAGGAAAATGCAAAAAGGCAGGGTTAAAGGAATTGCTCAAAGAGGGCATACTTTAGCGTTTGGTGCATTTGGACTTAAATCCATGGAACCAGCCTGGATTACAAGTAGGCAAATTGAAGCAGCTCGTATCGCTGTGACTAGGGCAATGAAAAGACAAGGTCAGGTATGGATTAGAATTTTTCCAGACAAGCCTGTAACGAAGAAGCCCGCTGAAGTTAGAATGGGTAAAGGTAAAGGAGCGCCAGAATACTGGGTAGCTGTAGTGAAGCCTGGTACTATTATGTTTGAAGCGACTGGCGTAACTAAAGAGCTTGCTCAGGAAGCGTTAAGATTGGCAGCACAAAAATTACCGATTAAAACAAAATTCATAGTACGTAGAGATTACGTAGAAAATTAATAGTAATGAAGAACCCAGAAATAAAAGCATTAAGCATTACGGAATTGACCGAGCGAATTGCTACGGAAAAAGAATCTTTTAGGAAATTGAAATTTGCACATGCAATTTCGCCTATTGAAAACCCTATGAAGATTAGAGTCGCTAGAAAATTAATAGCAAGGCTCAAAACAGAATTAAGAGCTAAAGAAATAGAAAAGTAAAAATCGATGGAATCACGAAATCTAAGAAAAGAACGAATAGGAAAAATTGTTAGTGACAAGATGGATAAGTCTATCACCGTTGCTGTGCAAAGAAGAGTGAAACACGCTATTTATGGGAAGTTTATCGGAAAAACGACCAAGTTCATGGTGCATGATGAAAAGAACGATGGTGGGTTTGGTGATACAGTTAAAATCATGGAGACAAGACCGCTAAGTAAAAATAAGCGTTGGAGATTAGTAGAAATATTAGAAAGAGCTAAGTAATGATACAACAAGAATCAAGATTAGGCGTAGCCGATAATAGTGGGGCAAAAGAAGTACTTTGTATTCGTGTGCTTGGAGGAACCAAGAGAAGATATGCTTCTGTAGGGGATACGATTATGGTTACTGTGAAAAGTGCGGTGTCTTCAAGTAGTCTGAAAAAAGGTACCGTTTCTAAAGCAGTGGTGGTAAGAGTGAAAAAGGAAGTGAGAAGAAAGGACGGCTCTTATATCAGGTTTGAAGATAATGCTGCAGTTCTTTTAAATGAGAATGATGAGCCAAGAGGAACAAGAATATTTGGCCCTGTGGCTAGAGAGTTGCGAGATAAAAAGTTTATGAAAATTGTGTCATTGGCACCTGAAGTTTTATAAAAATGAATAGAAAGAAAAATAAGCAGCCAAAACTTCACATTAGAAAAGGAGATACTGTAAAGGTACTCTCTGGTAACTCTAAAGGAAAGACTGGTGTAGTGTTAGAAGTTTTACAAGCAAAAAATAGAGCAATAGTTGAAGAGGTAAACATGGTCACTAAACATGTGAAGCCATCAGCAACTAGTCCTAATGGGGGCATTGAAAAAACAGAAGCGACCATTCATATTAGCAACTTAATGCTTGTTGAGGGGTCAACTGGAAATGCTACACGAACAGGCAGAAAGCTTGATGGTGAAGGAAAATTACAAAGATATTCAAAGAAAACAGGAGAAATTATAAGCAATGGTTAGTCCTAGATTAAAAGATAAGTATTCAAAAGAGATAGTGCCTGTATTGAAAGAGAAATTTCAATACAAGTCTGTTATGCAAGTACCTAAGCTGAAGAAAATTAGCATTAATAAAGGTATCGGTGCGGCAGTATCTGACAAAAAATTGGTTGATATAGGGGTTGAAGAACTTTCGACTATTACAGGTCAGAAAGCAGTAGCGACACTCTCTAAGAAATCAATCTCTAATTTCAAACTTCGTGATCATATGCCAATTGGGGCAAGGGTTACTTTGCGTGGAGATATTATGTATGAATTTTTAGATAGACTCACAGCAGTGGCGCTTCCTAGGGTTAGAGATTTTAGGGGAATCAGCGACAAAGGCTTTGATGGAAGAGGAAATTATACGTTAGGAGTAAAAGAACAATTGATTTTTCCAGAAATTAGTATTGACAAGGTCACTAAAATTTCAGGAATGAATATCACATTTGTTACTGATGCTAACACTGATGAGGAAGGGTATGAATTGCTAAAGGCGTTTGGGATGCCTTTCATAAATAAAAATAATTAAGAAATGGCAAGAAAATCTGTAATTGCAAGAGAAAGAAAAAGAGAAAGATTGGTGGCAAAGTATGCGGCTAAAAGGGCTGAGCTAAAAGCGGCGGGAGACTATCAAGGGTTGGATAAATTACCAAGAAACTCCTCTAAAGTGAGACTTCATAATAGATGTAAACTCACTGGAAGACCTAAAGGATATATGAGAAAATTTGGTATTTCTAGGGTTACTTTCAGAGAGATGGCTTTGGCAGGTAAAATACCAGGGATTACAAAAGCAAGTTGGTAAAATAAAAGAATTTTTATTTTAAAAAAAGTTCTGTATTTTTGCAGCCCTGTTTTTAGAATGAGTAAATAAATAATTAAAAAAATGATAACTGATCCAATAGCAGATTACTTGACACGTTTGAGAAATGCGATTAAAGCTAATCACAGAGTCGTTGAGATTCCTGCTTCTAACATAAAGAAGGAAATCACGAAGGTGTTGCATGAAAAAGGATATATTCTTAACTATAAATTTGATAACGATGTTAATGTACAGGGCGTTATTAAAATAGCTTTGAAATATAATCCGGAAACTAAAACACCTGCGATTTTTAATCTTGAAAGAATAAGTAAGCCTGGGTTAAAGAAATATACAAAAGCAAGTGAATTGCCACGGGTTTTGAATGGTTTAGGGGTAGCAATTATGTCTACTTCCAAGGGAGTAATTACCGATAAGGAGGCGAGAAACCTGAATATCGGAGGTGAGGTTTTATGTTATGTTTATTAATATATAGAAGATGTCTAGAATAGGAAATGAACCAATAGAAATTAAAGAAGGCGTAAGCATCGAAGTATCTTCAAAAAACCTAGTATCTGTAAAAGGACCAAAAGGAGATTTGACAAGGTCGATTTCAACTGAAATGGACATCAAAATTGAAGATGGGGTACTTACTGTAAAAAGACCTACAGAACAAAAACGTCATAAAGCACTGCACGGGTTGAGTAGGGCATTGATATATAACATGGTTGAAGGTGTGACCGATGGCTATAAGAAGGAGTTAGAACTAGTAGGAGTGGGTTATAAAGCAACGGCACAAAATAATGTACTTGATCTTAGTTTGGGGTATTCACATAATATCATGATGATGATTCCTACGGAATTGAAAGTGACCGCTGTGACAGCGAAGGGAAAAAATCCTTTGGTAACGCTAGAGGGAATTGATAAAGAATTGATTGGAGAAGTGGCAGCAAAAATCAGAGAACTAAGAAAAGTTGAACCTTACAAAGGAAAAGGTATCAGATTTGTAGGAGAAGATATTAGAAGAAAAGCAGGTAAAACAGCAGCTAAATAATTAAGATGGCTAATACAAAACATACAAGAAGAGTAAGAAGAAAAAGCAGTATCAGAAGTAAAATTACTGGCACAGCTGATAAACCTAGACTTTCGGTTTATAAAAGTAATTCGGCTATTTACGCGCAATTAATTGACGATACGAAGGGGCATACGTTAATGCAGGCATCATCTTCTTTTGGCGGTGGTACAAGAGCAAATGTCAAAGTAGAAGACGCAAAAAAAGTAGGCTTAGATTTAGCTGAAAAAGCAAAAGGAGCTGGAGTAGAAGCTGTTATTTTTGATAGAAATGGTAGTAAATACCACGGTAAAATTAAAGCTTTAGCGGAAGGTGCTAGAGAAGGAGGCCTTAAATTTTAATATAGATATGTCGCAAAGTAATATAAGATCGGTAAGAGCTAGTGAAATTGACCTAAAGGAAACGGTTGTAGCCATTAAAAGGGTTGCAAAAGTGGTGAAAGGTGGTAGAAGGTTTAGTTTTTCTGCAATTGTAGTGGTGGGTGATGGAAAAGGTGTTGTTGGATATGGGCTTGGAAAAGCAAATGAAGTAACAAGTGCAATTACCAAAGGCATCGATGATGCTAAGAAAAATCTGATGACCGTGCCAGTATTGAATGGTACAGTACCACATGAGCAGTTAGGAAAATATGGTGGTGGTCACGTTTTGGTGAAACCAGCAGCGCCCGGTACAGGAGTAATTGCAGGTGGTGCAATGCGTGCAGTATTCGAAAGTGCGGGCATTAAAGATGTACTCGCAAAATCAAAAGGCTCTTCTAACCCTCACAATGTGGTGAAAGCAACTTTTGATGCATTAACAAAGATGCGCAGTGCTTATACGGTAGCACAACATAGAGGAATTCCATTGTCTAAAGTTTTTAACGGTTAATTATTATGGCAAAAGTTAGAATAACACAAACAAGAAGCGTAATCAAGAGGCCGAAAAGACAAAAGCTGACTATTCAGGCATTAGGATTAGGTAAAATAAATAGAAGCGTTGAGGTGGAGAATACACCGCAAATAGCAGGAATGATTAATAAAGTAAGTCATTTGATTTCTGTAACTGAATTATAATAGAACGATGAAGTTAAATACATTAAAGCCCGCAGAAGGGTCGATTAAAAAGGGAAAAAGAGTAGGTAGGGGACAAGGCTCTGGCAGAGGTGGAACTTCTACGAGGGGGCACAATGGCGCTAAATCTAGGTCTGGCTATAGTAGAAAAGAAGGGTTCGAAGGTGGACAAATGCCGTTACAAAGAAGGCTTCCTAAATTTGGTTTCAGAAGTCCTAATAGAGTAGCGTATCGAGTATTAAATCTGGATGCTATTCAGCAATTGGTAGAAGTGCATAAAGTGGATGCCATTGATGTGAAATTTCTTTGTGACCATGGTATGGCCAAGAAAAAGGATGTGGTGAAGATATTGGGTAGCGGAGAGTTAACGTCAAAAGTAGATATTACCGTGCATGCCTTTTCAGCGAGTGCGGTTAGTGCAATTGAAAAAGTAGGCGGAAAAGTAACAACTGTATAAAATAGATGAAAAAGTTCTTCACAACCATAAAACATATTTTCGCAATCGAAGAATTGAGAAATAGAATTCTAGCGACGCTAGGATTCATTCTGATTTTTAGATTGGGCTCTTATGTGGTTTTACCAGGGTTAGATCCTTCAAAATTAGGAAGTGTTTCTGGTATGTTGGGAATGCTGGATTTATTCTTAGGTGGGGCATTTAGTAGGGCGTCAATTTTTGCTTTGGGCATCATGCCCTATATTTCGGCGTCAATCGTGTTGCAGTTGTTAACTGTAGCGGTTCCCTATTTCCAAAAAATGCAGAAAGAAGGAGAATCTGGTAGAAAGAAAATTGGACAGATTACACGAGTATTAACCATTGCAATTACTTTGGCACAAGGGTCAGCATATCTGGCAACAACAATCCCTGCTGAGGCAATTATGATTAACCATGCCTTGTTTAGAATTTCGGCAATTATTATCCTTACCGCTGGTACAGTATTTTGTATGTGGTTAGGAGAAAAAATGACGGATAAAGGAATTGGAAACGGTATTTCCATGTTGATTATGATTGGAATTATGGCGCGTTTACCTGCTGAGTTATGGATAGAAGCCACCGGTAAAGGAATGAGTGGAGCGCTTTTGTTCATTATTGAAATTATGGCGTTATTCTTTGTAGTGATGAGTGTGGTGATGTTAACACAGGCGACCAGAAGAGTACCAGTGCAATATGCAAAGCAAGTGGTGGGCGGTAAAGTATATGGAGGGCAGCGACAGTATATTCCGCTTAAAGTGAATGCCGCTGGAGTGATGCCAATTATATTTGCGCAGTCTTTGATGTTTTTGCCAGCAATGTTCTCAGGAATGTTTGCTGACAGTGATGTAGCGACTTATATTGGGACTAATTTTAGTAATCCAAATTCATGGCAATATAATTTGACATTTGGTATTATGATTGTACTGTTTACGTTTTTTTACACAGCGATTACAGTGAATCCAAATCAAATGGCTGATGATATGAAAAGAAACGGTGGTTTTGTTCCAGGCATCAAGCCAGGCGCACAAACTTCTGAGTTTCTAGATAATATAATATCTAAAATAACTTTACCTGGCTCATTATTCTTAGGGTTAGTGGCAGTATTGCCTGCTTTCGCAAGAATGGCTGGCGTTAGTCAAGGGTTCTCACATTTTTTCGGAGGAACTTCTCTGATAATTATGGTGGGTGTGATTTTAGATACATTACAACAAATTGAAAGTTATTTGTTGATGAGACATTATGAAGGAATGATGAAGTCGGGAAAGGTCAAGGGTAGATCACAGAATGCAGTAGCATAGTTATGATCAATTACAAGACGGAAGAGGAGATTGAAATCATCAAGGAGAGTGCACAGATTTTGGGTAAAGCACATGCAGAAGTTGCTAAGCTTGTTAAGCCTGGAATAAAGACACAGAAACTAGATGAAATCGCTGAAGAATATATCAACGATTGCAATGGCGTTCCTTCTTTTAAAGGGTATAATGGATTTCCATCTACCCTGTGTATATCGGTGAATGAAAACGTTGTTCACGGTTTTCCTAGTGATTATGAGTTGAAGGATGGAGATATTGTCTCTATTGATTGTGGGGTTTTATTTAAAGGATTTCATAGTGATTCAGCTTATACTTATCCGATTGGAGAAGTTGACAAAGAGGTATTAAATCTCCTGAAAATCACGAAGGAGTCTTTGTATATAGGAATTGAAAAGGCAAAACAAGGGAATAGGGTTGGAGATATAGGATATGCCATTCAGAATTATGTAGAGGGTTTTGGGTACACGGTGGTAAGAGAATTAGTGGGACATGGTGTTGGTAAGAAATTACATGAATCACCAGAGGTTCCAAATTATGGAAAGAGGGGTAGAGGACCAAAATTAAAGAATGGGTTGGTGATAGCAATAGAGCCAATGGTTAACTTAGGAGTAAAGAATGTAGTACAAGAGTCTGACGGATGGACTATCAGAACAAGTGATAGAAAACCATCAGCACATTATGAGCATACAATTGCAGTGTTGAAAGATAGAACAGAGATTTTGACGACGCATGAATATATAGAAGAAGTATTTAAATTTTAATATGGCTAAACAGGTATCTATAGAACAAGATGGAACAATAGTGGAGGCGTTGTCCAATGCAATGTTTCGCGTAGAACTAGAAAATGGGCACAGAATCATCGCACATATTTCAGGAAAAATGCGCATGTTTTATATTAAAATTTTACCTGGAGATAAGGTCAAGGTGGAGATGTCACCTTATGACTTAACAAAAGGAAGAATTGTATATCGATATAAGTAAAAATAATTATGAAAGTTAAGGCATCAGTAAAAAAGAGAAGTAGTGATTGCAAAATCATTCGAAGAAATGGCAAAGTATATGTTATTAACAAAAAGAACCCTCGTTTTAAACAAAGACAGGGGTAGGTTTAATAAAGAAAAAATAACAAAAGATAAATAATAATATGGCTAGAATTTCAGGAGTAGACATTCCAGGAAACAAAAGAGGCGAGATTGGCTTGACATACATTTACGGTATAGGTCGTAGCGCTGCGCAAAAGATATTGGAAAAAGCAGGCGTTGATGCTGATAAGAAGATTGATGATTGGAATGATGAGGAAGCAAACAATGTCAGATCAGTAATTGCTGACGAATTCAAGGTGGAAGGTGTTTTAAAGTCTGAAGTGCAAATGAGTATCAAACGACTTTTGGATATTGGATGTTACCGAGGTCTTAGACATAGAAGGGGCCTACCTGTAAGAGGGCAAAGGACAAAAAATAACGCTAGAACGAGAAAAGGTAAGCGTAAAACAGTTGCAAACAAGAAAAAGGCAGTTAAATAATCAATCTAATTGATGCTTTTAAAAAGTAATAAGAATGGCAAAAACTAAAGATAAAAGTAAGAAAAGAGTTGTAGTTGTTGAAGCGATTGGTCAAGCACACATCAAGGCTAGTTTTAACAATATTATTATCTCAATAACAAACGCATCAGGTCAAGTAATCTCTTGGGGGTCTGCGGGTAAAATGGGCTTTCGAGGGTCAAAAAAGAATACGCCTTATGCAGCACAAATGGCTGCTTCAGATTGTGCTCAAAAAGCACATGATTTAGGACTAAGAAAAGTGGAGGTTTTTGTAAAAGGACCCGGCTCAGGTAGAGAATCTGCAATTAGAACCATCCAAAATACAGGGATTGAAGTGACAGCAATCAGAGACGTGACTCCTATGCCACACAATGGTTGCAGACCTCCAAAAAGAAGAAGAGTATAATTAGGAATTAAAAGTGTCGATTGTACATCGATTTAATAAATAGAAAAAATTAATATGGCTAGATTTACAGGTCCAAAAGGTAAGATTGAAAGAAAGTTTAACGAACCAATTTTTGGGCAAGGCAAAGCACTTCAGAAAAAAGCATATCCTCCTGGACAACATGGAAAGGGAAGAAGAAAAAAACAATCTGAATATTCGTTGCAGCTTAATGCGAAGCAAAAGGTAAAATATATCTACGGTGTTTTAGAAAAACAATTTAGAAATTTGTTTAAAAAAGCTTCAAGAAAAGAAGGGATTACTGGCGTCGTATTGTTGCAATTGTTGGAATCTAGGTTAGACAATGTAGTATATAGATTGGGTATTTCGCCAACGAGAAGAGGAGCTAGACAAATAGTGTTGCATAAACACATCACAGTAAACGGTGGTATTGTCAACATCGCTTCTTACTCAGTAAAGCCAGGTGATATTATAGCAGTAAGAGAAAAATCGAAATCTTTGGAATCTATTACAGATAGCTTAGCGGCAAATGTTAAAAGATTTTCCTGGATGGATTGGGATGCCTCTGATATGGCAGGAAAATTTTTGAATGTTCCTAGCAGAGATGAAATTCCTGAAAATGTTGAAGAACAACTAATCGTTGAACTTTACTCTAAATAATAATTGTAAAAAATAAAGGCAGGTATCTGATGGTGACATCGTGCCTCACCTAAAACTAAATATAAAATAGATAAGATATGTCAATACTAGCATTTCAAATGCCCGATAAAGTTGCAATGGATAAAGCGGATGACTTCCATGGCATTTTTACATTCAAACCGTTAGAAAGAGGTTACGGGGTTACAATTGGTAATGCACTTCGAAGGATTTTGCTTTCATCATTAGAAGGGTATGCAATTACAGGAATTAAAATTCCAGGTGTTTTGCACGAATTCTCTACTGTTGAAGGGATTGTCGAAGATGTGTCTGAAGTAATTCTTAATTTGAAAATGGTCAGATTTAAGAAAATCACAGACACCATTGATAGCAAAATTACCATTTCATTAAAGAATCAAAAAGTATTTAAAGCTGGAGATATTTCTAAATTTACTTCTTGTTTTGAAATATTAAACCCCAAGCACGTGATCTGTACGATTGACAATGCAAAGGATTTTGAGATTGAAATTATTGTAGAAAAAGGAAGAGGGTATTTACCTGCAGAGGAGAACAAACCTTCTGAACAAGTATTTGGTCATATTCCAATCGATGCCATTTTTACGCCAATAAAAAACGTAAAATATAGTGTTGAGAATACAAGGGTAGAACAAAAAACAGATTATGAAAAATTAATCGTTGATATAGAAACTGATGGTTCTATTCACCCAGAAAATGCATTACAAGGTGCTGCTTACATATTGATTCAGCATTTCATGTTATTCTCTGACCAAAATATGATTTTGGAAACTGCAGAGATGGCAGAGCCAGATGCAGTGGATGAAGAGTTACTACACATGCGGAAATTATTAAAAACACAGTTGAACGATTTAGATCTTTCAGTGAGAGCGTATAATTGCTTGAAAGCTGCGGATATTAGAACGTTAGGTGACCTTGCTTCTTTAGAGATTTCTGATATGATGAAATTTAGAAACTTTGGTAAGAAGTCATTGGCAGAGTTAGAGCAGTTGATTATTGATAAAGAACTTTCTTTTGGAATGGATTTATCTAAGTACAAACTTGATGAAGAATAAGAAATAATGAGACACGGTAAAAAATTTAATCACCTAGGGAGAACGACTCCACATCGTAAGGCAATGTTGTCAAATATGGCATCTTCTCTTATCATGAATAAAAAAATAGCTACGACTGTAGCGAAAGCAAAAGCACTTAGAAAATATGTAGAGCCATTGCTTACAAAAGCAAAGGATGATACAACACATTCAAGAAGGGTAGTTTTCTCGTACCTAAATGATAAGGATACAGTAAAGACACTTTTTGATGAAGTAGCATCCAAAATTGCTGATAGACCAGGTGGATATACAAGAATTATCAAACTAGGAAATAGACTAGGAGATAATGCTGACATGTGTATCATCGAATTGGTTGACTACAACGAATTGATGTTGCAAGATGCTAAACCTGCGAAGAAGAAAACAAGAAGAAGAGGTAAGAAAAAAGCATCGGACGCAGCAGCAACTGTTGTGGCAGCAGCGGTAGCCAGCGATGTAGTAGATGAGGTAAAAGGCAAAAGCGAAGAAGAATAAGTTGAGAAACAAAATAATATATTGAAAGGGATTAGGCAATTGTCTAATCCCTTTTTTTATTGCTAAAAATA
>CAYRIF010000089.1:0-4559 GCA_964424205.1 uncultured Roseivirgaceae bacterium
TATCATCCGTTCAAATAATAAACTTTGATAACACCTAATTTTTTATTCTATTTGGCTTACATAAAAATAGCTAATTCAACATGGGCAAAATCATAGAAACACACGAAATATCAAGAATGTACAAAATGGGTACTGAAGTGGTTAATGCTTTGGTGTCAATTAACATTAACATTGACCAAGGAGAATACGTCGCGTTTATGGGGCCTTCAGGTTCAGGGAAGTCTACGCTCATGAACATTATTGGCTGTTTAGATACGCCTTCTGGTGGTACCTATATGCTCAATAATCAGGATGTAAGCAACCTCTCAGAGAATGAATTAGCAAGAATAAGGAATAAAGAAATAGGATTTGTATTTCAAACATTCAACTTGCTACCTCGATCTACTGCGCTGGATAATGTAGCATTGCCATTGGTCTATGCAGGCTATAGCAAAAGTGAGCGAAAAGAACGAGCCTTGGAAGCCTTGGAAAGTGTGGGGTTGGCAGACAGGGCAAGCCACAGACCCAATGAACTATCTGGTGGGCAGCGACAAAGGGTTGCCGTAGCCCGAGCATTGGTTAATGATCCGAGTATCATCCTTGCCGATGAGCCGACAGGAAACCTAGATACCAAAACATCATATGGCATCATGGATTTGTTTCAGGAATTGCACGACAAAGGCAATACCATCATCATGGTGACCCACGAAGAGGACATCTCGCACTATGCACATCGTATCATCCGCTTACGTGATGGATTAGTGGAAAAAGATGAGATTAATAAAGAAATCATAAAAAATACTTTGGCATAGTAACCAACGTTTCTTGTTCTTAATTTCTGATTATTGATTTTCGTAGTGTTTAATGCCAATTTTCTATTACATTAGTGAGATAAGAAAAATGATACCATGAAAATATATACAAAAACAGGCGACAAAGGCACTACCTCACTGCTCGGTGGCACTAGGGTTATCAAATCACACATTAGAATTGAAGCCTACGGTACCATTGATGAGCTGAATTCTCACATCGGATTATTGAGAGACCAAGAAGTCAATAAAAAAAGACTCGACATCCTCAAAGAGATTCAAGATAGGTTATTTTCCATCGGTTCAATACTCGCCTCCGACCCTCTGAAATCTAAAGTTAGAATTCCAGATTTTTATGATGCCGACATTATACTTTTAGAAAAATCCATTGACCAGATGAATAATGGGCTTCCAGAAATGCGGAGCTTCATTCTCCCCGGCGGACATCAATCTGTTTCTTTTTGCCATATCGCCCGGTGTGTTTGTCGCAGAGCAGAACGCATTGTAATCAACCTTAGCCAAGAAGATATAGTCGCTGATATTGTCATCAAGTACCTCAACCGCTTGTCTGATTACCTATTTGTACTGGGCAGAAAAATGGCGCTTGAACTAGGTTCAGAAGATGTGGAATGGAAGGCTAGGATGTAATTTCAAAATTACGATTTATGAGTTTCAATTTTAGCATTAAGATTTATCTAATTAGATAGGTAATTAGGATGTGTTATCCATAACTTTGCAAAAAGAAACAATAGGGATATGACCAATAACGATATTTTTAAAAAGCTAAGAGTTGCCCTTCATCTTCGGAACGATGAAATCATCGACATCCTCAAACTTGTAGATTTTAACGTTGGTGTGAGCGAACTCAATGCACTCTTTCGCAAAGAAGACCATCCTAAATACATGGAGTGCGGTGATCAAATACTCAGAAACTTTTTGAATGGATTAATTATTCATATGCGAGGGCCAAAGGAAGATGCACCCAAAGAGCGACCGTTTAAAAAAGATCTCACAGAAAAAAAACAAAGCAGACAGCGAATTATTACTAGAAAACATAACCGCTAAATTGACACCCGAAAGAAAAATAAAATTGATATGGGATTTTCGTGGTGCTGATGCTAAAAAAATTGCGGAGCATTACCTCATTCATTTAGATGAATTTATAGTTCGTGAAAAACTAGAGAATCATAAGACTGGTATTGAGCATATAAATGATAGTTACGTAATTGCCTACATGACCTTGTCAGAAAAAGGCATGATACTCGTGCGTGATGCACTTAAACCGCACCGTGGTGAGTATATTGATTGAAAAAATCAACATTATTTCGTATTTTTACAACGTATTACAAATAAAGCAAAACGCAATGATAGCGACGGACAATATAAAAATAAGCAGGGTGACAACTTCAAAAATAAGTGAAGTTGATTTTGATAACATCCAATTTGGAAAAACATTTTCAGACCATATGTTTGAGTCTGATTACATCAATGGGCAGTGGGTAAATTCAGAAGTCAAGGCTTACCAAGATTTGGTATTGAGTCCTGCAACATTAGCCTTGCATTATGGGCAAACTATTTTTGAAGGAATGAAAGCTTATAAGACGGTCGCTGGAAAGTCGGTAATGTTTCGACCTTACAAAAACTTTGAACGATTCAATAAATCTGCTGAAAGAATGTGCATGGCAACGGTTTCTGAAGAAGTATTTATGGGAGGCTTGCATCAGCTATTGCGCTTAGACAAAGCTTGGATTCCAACCGCTCCAGGTTCTTCCCTATATTTAAGGCCGTTTTCCTTCGCTACTGACCCATTCATTGGCATGAGAGCGTCGGACACTTACAAGTTTATGGTTTTTACTTGTCCTGCAGGGCTTTACTATTCGGCGCCAGTGAAAGTAAAAATAGAGACGAAATTTTCAAGGGCGGTAAAAGGTGGAACAGGTTATGCTAAAACAGGCGGCAACTATTCTGCCTCTATGTTGCCCAACAGCGAGGCAATCAAAGAAGGCTATCAGCAACTCATATGGACAGATGCCATCGAGCATAAATATGTGGAGGAATCCGGCACCATGAATGTTTTCTTTGTAATTAATGATGTGCTCATTACTGCACCTGTAAGTGATACTATATTAAACGGTGTGACCAGAGATAGTGTTATTACCCTAGCCAAAGACTTAGGCTATACCGTAGAAGAGCGAAGACTTTCTGTAGCGGAATTAGTAGATGCTATGAAAAGCGGCAATCTTCAAGAAGCATTTGGAGCAGGTACTGCGGCGAGCATAAGCCACATCTCTGAGATTGGCTATGAAGGTAAAGACTACATGCTTCCTGCAGTTGAAAACCGTGAAATTTCCCCGAAGATTTTAACCGCTCTTAATGAAATAAAAACAGGACGAAGGGAAGACAAATTCGATTGGCTTTATCATATTGACTAGTCTGTCAAGACTAAAATTTACCATACACTAACTAAAATATTAAAAAATATGACGACAGATCAACTGAAAGATCTGAGGACAAGAGTAGATGTCCTGAGGGGGTATCTTTGACTACGATAGAAAAGTACTAGAGATAAAAGAGGAAGAAACAATCACCATGCAATCAGATTTTTGGGACAACCCCAAAGAAGCAGAAAAAATACTCGCTACCATAAAATCAAAAAAAACTTGGATTGATAGTTTTTCAAACGTCCATGGGCTACTAGAAGATTTAGAAACACTTCAAGAATTTCAGCAAGCAGGGGAAGCTACTCCAGAAGAAGTTGATACGGAGTATAAAAAAACATTAGAAGCACTGGAAGCATTAGAGTTCAAAAAAATGCTGAGTAGTGAGGAAGATCAGCTAAGTGCCATGATAGAAATCAATCCAGGTGCTGGGGGTACAGAAAGCCAAGACTGGGCAGATATGCTCAATCGTATGTACATTATGTGGGGAGAAAAGCATCAGTACAAAGTGAAACAAGTAAACTACCAAGCAGGAGATGCTGCAGGAATTAAATCTGCTACGTTGGAAATAGACGGTGAATTTGCTTATGGGCACCTAAAATCAGAAATAGGCGTACATCGTTTGGTGCGTATTTCTCCTTTTGATTCTGGTGGAAGGAGACATACCTCATTTGCCTCTGTTTATGTCTACCCCGTGGTGGACAACAGCATAGAAATCAATGTTAATCCGTCAGATATCAAGTGGCAAACATTCCGATCGGGTGGTGCGGGTGGACAAAATGTCAATAAAGTAGAGACAGCTGTAAGGTTACACCATGCACCTTCAGGGGTCATTATAGAATGTCAGCAAGAGCGATCGCAGCTAAAGAACAAAGACAAAGCGCTGAAAATGCTGAAATCTAAACTCTATCAAATAGAAATTGAAAAGAGAAATGCAGAGCGAGATGTCGTAGAAAGTGGTAAAATGCGTATTGATTTTGGTTCACAAATCAGAAATTATGTATTGCACCCCTACAAACTCATCAAAGATGCAAGAACCGGTGTAGAAAGAACGGATGTGCAAAATGTACTTGACGGGGATTTAGATGATTATATTAAGGCATTTTTGATGGGGAATGGATGATACCTCTACACTTAGCAACTCCTAATGCACATAAATCATGTGACATAAAAAAACCATCCGCTTCTCACCAATAGCTATTTGTTTGTGGGCGATGAGGGATTCGAACCCCCGACCCTCTGGGTGTAAACCAGATGCTCTGAACCAACTGAGCTAATCGCCCTAAAATTTTCTCCGTTACCGATTAGCTTGAAACATGCTACAAATCATAAC
>CAYRIF010000089.1:4659-12549 GCA_964424205.1 uncultured Roseivirgaceae bacterium
ACTATGCTTTATTTGAATGCTCTGAACCTCCCGATAGCTATCGGGAGCGCTAATCGCCCTAAAATTTTCTCTTTACCAATTAGCTTGTAAACATGCTACAAATCATAACACTATGCTTTATTTGAATGCTCTGAACCTCCCGATAGCTATCGGGAGCGCTAATCACCCTAAAGAAAAATGTTTGCTCTTTTGCAAACGGATTGCAAATCTAAAATAGAATTCTATCTTTCCAAAAAAATACTCGGATTTATTTTAATTATTTTCCTCCAATTCATAATCCTTTCCTATTCCGTACTTGATCAGGTCGCTAAACAAAAGGATTTCTAGTGAATTTAAATTCTTTATTTTAAAATCATCACTTGCCAAAACCTCCAATACTTCAAAATCAAATGCCTCTCCATAATTTTTCAAATAATACCTTCTACCTACCCGTAAATTATCAAAAGAAATTGCCATTTGCCATCATGTTAGTTTTTGAACAAAGTTATCATTTTTATTCAAAACAAATTAAGTAAGTTTGGCTTATTCAATGGAAAATAAAATCTTATGCGTAATATTAAAAAAATTGTATACACTATTTTCATTTTGACAATAATCATGCAGACTGCTCATGCTCAAAAATTAGACGTGCAAGGTCACCGAGGTGCAAGGGGACTAATGCCCGAAAATACTATCCCTGCTTTTAAAAAGGCAATTGATCTAGGGGTCACGACACTTGAATTAGACGTAGTCATCACTAAAGACAAGAAAGTTATTATTTCGCATGATCCATACATGTCCGCCCATATATGTACTGATCCTAGTGGGAATCCCATTTTATCCGACAAAGAGCATCATAAAATATTCCAAATGGATTATGACAAAGTTAAAAAGTATGACTGTGGTTCTATTGGTAATGAAAGGTTTCCTCAGCAAAAGAAAATAGCTACTCACAAACCATTATTAAGTGAAATGATTGCTGAGATTGAGGCGTATATTAAAGAAAAATCTTTACCCGACGTTAACTATAACATTGAGATAAAGAGTACAAAAAAAGGAGATAATATTTTTTACCCAGAAATCGAGGAGTTTACAGATTTAGTTTATGAAGTTATCAAGAGTCAACTACCCTTGGAGCGAGTAATCATTCAATCTTTTGACCCAAGAGTGTTGCAATATTTACACAAAAAAGACAGCAAAGTCACACTTGCCTACTTGGTAGAAAGAAAGAAAAATTTCAAAAAACGCATAAAAAAACTTGGTTTTACACCTGAAATCTACAGCCCTTACTATAAACTAATAGATGCCGCGGTGATTCTGAAAATCCATCATGCAGGTATGAAAGTAATTCCCTGGACCATTAATGAGCCTTCTGAAATGCAACTTATGATTGATTGGGGTGTGGATGGAATCATTACTGATTATCCTGATAGGGCAGTAGGATTTATATAATCTTATCTGTACAAAAAATCTAAAATTTCCTTTGCCTGACCAGGTTGTAACCTTGGTCCAAATTGCGATACTATTTTAGATGACGCTAGACTAGCAATCTTACCCGCCTCTGCGAGGGTATGTCCTTCAGTTATTCCATAAAGAAAAGCGCCAGCAAACATATCGCCCGCACCATTGGTATCAATCGCTTCCACCTTATATGGTTCTATGTCCACAAAGGTAATTCCATCAAAAATAGAAGCCCCATTTGCGCCCAAAGTAATGGCGAAATTCTTTGCCGAATACTTAAGTCGTTCTCTAGCTTCTAAAATATTATCTGTGCCTGTAAAAAGACAAGCCTCTTCATTATTACAAAATAGTAAATCTACGCCATCACCCACCACTTCTTTCATTTCTTTTCCAAAGTATTTGACCATACTTGGGTCAGAAAAAGTCAATGCCACTTTTACACCATTTGCTTCCGCGACAGCTTTTGAGCGCAACATTGCCTCCCTTCCGTTTTCAGAAGTAATCAAATATCCTTCTATATAAAGGTATTCAGAATTCTTAATCGCTTCCTCATCAATGTCTTTGACAGAAAAATCAGACGTAGCGCCCAGAAAAGTATTCATAGTTCGCTGTGCATCAGGCGTGGTCATTACCAAACACTTTCCTGTGATTCCGTCACCCAAGAGATTAATGGTTGTATTTGTCGCTACGTTATTTGCCTTAATGTCATCCAAATAAAAATGTCCCATATCGTCATTTGCCACCTTGCAGCTGTAAAAACATCTACCACCGAATTGGCTGGCTGCAATGACTGTATTTGCTGCCGATCCTCCACATTGTTTCATGCTATTAGGTAAGTCAATGGCCGCCACTAATTCATGTTGTCTATCCTCATCTACCAGCGTCATCAAGCCTTTTTCTATATTATTCTTTTTTAAGAAATCATCGTCCACCTCAGTGATAATATCAACCAATGCATTTCCTAATCCGTATATTTGGTGTTTTTTTGACATCGCTTTAATTTTATGAAGGCGCAAGTTAAAGAATATTCAGTAACTGTTCTTTGATTTTTTCAAGTTCTTCTTTCATGCCTACTACATCTTTTTGAATAGCAGCATCATTTGCTTTGGAGCCTATCGTATTTATCTCTCGACCTATTTCTTGCGAAATAAAACCTAACTTTTTTCCTTGGGAAGTTTTGCTCTTTAAAATCTCCATGAAATAGTTCAGGTGGCTCTTTAATCTTACTTTTTCTTCACTAATGTCTAGTTTTTCGATATAATAAATCAACTCTTGTTCAAAACGATTCTTATCAATAGACTCAATCTTAAGCTCTGTTATTTTTTTATCAATGCGCTCACGAATTGCTTTGATTCTTTTAGGATCTTGCTTTACTATTTTAGCGAGTAACTGATCAATCTTTTTGATATAAGAAGCTATTTTCTTCTGTAGCTTTTCCCCTTCATCTATTCTAAATTCATCACATTTTTTTATTGCTTCATTGATTGATTTAAGAATCAACTTCCAATCTCGCTCCACATTTTCATCGACCGATGTAGCTACTTGCACTTCAGGCATCAAAAGTACCATTTTGAAAATATCTTTTGTATCTGCTGCACCCACATCTTTTGCTACTTTAGAAAGCATTGTATAATATTCTCCAAAAAGTTTCTCGTTAATAGCAACCTTCTGCGTATCTTCTCCATTTTTATCAAAAGTAATACTCACACTAATTTTTCCCCGAATCAACTTGTCTGATAAAATATTTTTTAAAGCGATTTCTTTAGCAGAAAATGCGCGTGGCATTCTAATCTGAGTGTCTAGAAATTTAGAATTCAGCGTTTTGATTTCAACACTGATTTTACTAGACTTTTGTTCGCGCTTGGCTAACCCATAGCCTGTCATTGATTTTAGCATACCACTCTTTTTTACCCGCCAAGTTAGGAGAAATATTAAGAACTGAGAAATCTACAGGGAAACTAATATAGATTATTTTAGAAAGTATTTAAAAGTCATACCCCAATGTCAGGTAAAACCTAGGTTTGTTCACCTTGTAATCTTCGATCGGCCATGCCAAATCAAACTTCATATAATACCCTAAAATTACAGTGCGCATGCCCACACCATAACTAGACAACCATGGCGTATTGAAGTTGTCAATACTTGCTTCAAAAGGCGAACCATTTGGTTTAATTATTTCTCTGTTGAGTGTATTTTCTTTTGGCAATAGGCTACTACCATTCCACGATGATCCGATGTCATAAAAACCTATAAACTGTAAATTTCTAAGAAAATTAGAGGCAATTGGTCCATGTGCTAGGTATTTTATAAGTGGGAATCTTAACTCCGCATTAATGAGCAATGCGTTTTCTCCATTGAATTTATTATAGTTAAACCCCCTAAGATTGGTGACATAATCAACAAAGAGCAAGTCTGATTTATCTACCTGATTCTCATACGTCAAGGGATCTGCAAAAGGCTGCACATTGGTTTGCGAAAACACCCAATTATCCATTCCACCTAACAAAAATTTAGGTGTCTTTTTACCAAAAAACCTTCCATAATAAAAACGAGAAGCAAAAATAATTACCTTATGTATTTTTTGATAGTTCCTAACATCCACTACTAGCTTACTGAAGTTCGGTCTCTTAATATTATCACTGTTGAAGTGCGTAAACGAAACTTTCCCTCTTGTACCTTCAAAAAGGTTAAGCCCTTTGAGCACGGTATTATCATATACAAATTCAACCTTTGCACCCACGAAATTAGTTTTTCTATCGATAGGTGTGATGGCAGGATCTAGGTTAAAATCAATGGATTCTGCTACCGCAAAAAATGGCTTAACACTGACACGTGAGTAAACACTAAAAGGATAAGCGGCTGTCACCTCAAATTTATTGAGGGAATATTTATGTTTAAATTTTGGGTTTTCTGAAGAGTTGTTCTGTATAACATTCCTGTCATACCTAATTCCAAAATCAATCCGATGCTTTAAAAATTGATACTCGGCAAATATATCATTATTTCTAAGATCTGTTATCAGTAATAGCCCGCCGTAAAACCGATGATTCTCAAGCATATCATTCATCTTGGCCTCAATTTTAACACCAAACCCTCGTAATGGATCTAGCACCCAGCTTGTCAGTAGATTGTCAGCACTAAATCTTGGTTCGTAAGGCAAAGGACCAGATATTTTACGCACCTTCTGTAATTTTCTATAATTCAAGAGGAATGACTTTTTCTCTGACACATCTCCTGACTTTTCCTCCACGTCTTGATCAAATACATAATTATCTGTATCAATCACATCCGTTTCAGTAGTATCACTATCAAACTGAATATTGTCGGTAGAGATGATTGCATCATCAGTGATTTTTGCAGCATTTTCCTTGGCTTCTTTTTCTCGAAGTATTTTATCCTCTTCTTCCTTTTTTTTCTTATACTCATTGAGTCTTTTGGCAATAAACTTTGCCTGTATGGCTTCTTGTCTTTTTGTTTGTGGGGTGAAAATATTTTTATCTAACGCTGCTCCTTTTTTATAAAAAACAAAATCCCTTCCTTTGTTAAACATTATATAAGCCATGTTTCCAGATTCAAAATCAATGTCAACATCCTTGATGCTCATATTAAAATTTGATACTTGCGTAAATAGGTTTTTACTTACACCATATTTATAGAGGTTAGCAATTCCCTTTTGATCACTTAAATAATAGATGGTATTTTGATCCTTTGGAATTGGTTTCACATCTCTGCTCAACGTGTTTGAGGCACGAAACAAAACATTTCGTGTAGTATCTAGGTTATAAATAAATAGATTATAATTATTACCCAATGCTGTGTAATTCCGCTTTCTTACAGCGATTGTATCTGTCGTTCTATTAGAGCTAAAAACAATAGATTTGGTATTTGGGATAAATCGCGGATTGACATCATCATATATATCATTGGTAATTCTCTTGATACCGTTTCGCGTCAGACTGATAATAAAAATATCACTTTTCCCCTTGATATCACCACTTAATACAATCAGTTTGCCGTTTGATGAAAAGCTGAAATCTTTGATTTGGTTAAAACGCCCAAGTTCTTTTTTGAATTTTTTCTTATTATTAATATCATAAATCCATAAGAAATTTTTACCGGATTTGACATTGATAATTCCAAGGGTATGCTCATCCTTCCAACTAATAACTGGGGAAGCGTAGTCCACTTGCTGATTGATTACTTTATAGCCACTTGTTAAAGCTGTTTTTCCCTTCTTACCGTCAATGTTTTTTACAATAACCTTTGCCTTACCATTATTATTTTGAACGTATGCAATATAGCTTCCTCCTGGGCTAACCTTTACGCCACTGTACACCAGCCCTTTTCGGTTTTTGGATTGTTGTTTATCTTCTGGAGCAGGTAGTTTGTAACTACTTTCAGTAGCGGCATATAGACCAGTATAATATTTTTGCCAATCAGCCAAGAATTTCTTAAATGGAACACCCAATGTATTGGCAATTCCCTTCTCTTCATCTCTTATAATTCTTGTCAAATTTAGGACATACGAGATGTTATTTTTACCATAGTTCTCCGCAATATAATTCCAAATAGACTGCCCTACAAGCGTGGCGTCGTGTCCGTCAAAGCGTGAAAGTTTTCTAAATTTTCTATTCTGAAAAAGGTCTCTCATATAGTCATCCATCTCTACATCCCATCCTTTAGAAAGATATTTTGCGCCACCATCAGTAAACCAATCAGGTAAAGAGAGCAACAAACCACTTTGAA
Organism: uncultured Roseivirgaceae bacterium; assembly: GCA_964424205.1. Taxonomy (GTDB): domain Bacteria; phylum Bacteroidota; class Bacteroidia; order Cytophagales; family Cyclobacteriaceae; genus CAYRIF01. Next base: position 10,846 of record CAYRIF010000089.1, read on the forward strand.
ACATATCAGTGATACTGCCACCAAACATCATGTCGTTAATCAGCATTTTTGACACTTTGTAAACAAGCTCTTCTTTCAACCCACTGATGGTACCAGGATAAGCAATTTCTACCTGCGCCTTTACAAAATTTGTCTGGCCTCCAATGGTGAAATTATTTTCATTAACACCTACATTACTTTGCTGTAAATCTGCGACAGAGTTGTAAAGAAATATTTTGATTTTTGTATAAGGCTGGTAACCAAGTACATCAGTAATCCGAGTATATTCACCCTCCAAATACTCCGCTGATGCTTTGGCAATATCCTTTCCGCCAGTATAAAAATAAACATCAAAATTATCGGTATTATAATATTTCCAATCTAGAATTTTATGCTGTACTCTATTTTTTCCAAATGTCTCCACAGTCTCCTGCGCAGATACCGACATGCTAAACCCTAATGCAATAAGCACAAAAAATAATAACTTAATACCTTTTAAAACCATATGCTAAAAAACTAACCTACTAATATAACGAAAAATACCGACTTATATTTACTTCCTTGTCCAAAACCGTGTTATTCTCCAAATGCTTGACAAATTCCTTGGCAAAATACGGCGCTATTGAAACACCCTTTGTACCCAAACCGCTAAAAACAGCTACCCTACTATTTTCAGGATGAACACCAATAAAAGGACGTCGGTCCAGCGTGGCAGGTCTAATTCCTGCCTTTTGTCCAACGATTTCAAAATCCACCTTCAATATCTTTTTCAACCGCACCACTAAATCATTCTTTGCTTTCTCCGTTACTTCCCATGAGGTGTCCTTCCAATCATACGTCGCCCCCACTACTGCCATATTATTACCCTTCGGTAAAATAAAAACGCCTCGATTAAATATCATCGGCAACACTTTCTCCGTTTCTATCAACAACGTTTCCCCTTTCACCAAACGGAAAGGTAGCCAGGAAAAATATTTAGAATTTTTGACAAAGCCACCATTGCAATAAATCACTTTTTTTGCCTGTATCTCTCCATACTTCACACCCCCTTCTCCGAATTTCAACTTCTCTTCTTCAAAATTTTCTTCGATATAACAGCCTAGTGCAGTCAGGTGATTCTTATAACCCGCCAACATCCTTGGAATATCAACGAATCCGCAACGATTAAGTTCCAATCCACCAAACTTATCTTCGACAAAATCGATAAATGCTGCATTCGTGTGACACTCTTTTACATACTTCAAAAACTCATCCGATGCGCTTTTTCCCATCCACTCATTTTGCTCTTCTATGGATTTAAATGGGCGGTATATTGAAGTAGGGTAAAAGAATTTTGCATCCAATAAATGTTCCAATTCCTGATAAAAGCCAAAAAAATAAGAGAACAGTTCATCTGCCTTCCATGTTTTTACCATCTTCCTACCAGTGATAGGATTAAACAATCCCCCCGCCACTTTCGACGAAGAAGGCAATTGAGGATTATGGATGACCACTACCCGCTGTTGCTCTTTCATCAGCGTATGTGCCATCACAGTTCCTGCGATTCCCTGCCCCACAATAATATAGTCCACTACCATGGCATAAATAAAATGAAGAAATTTTGTATTTGAGTTATAAACAAGAATTTCTTTCAATATTTAATATAAAAATTCTTGATGTATTTTATAGCATTTTAATTTTAAAATGCCGTATAAATAATCTGAATTATTTTTTGTTCAGGTGAGG
>CAYRIF010000090.1:0-12498 GCA_964424205.1 uncultured Roseivirgaceae bacterium
GCCATCAGGTCAGCCAGTGGTGTTGCGTATGAAACCCTATTAGTAGAGTTTTAGAGGTACGATTTTCAAACCTCTACTTATTGTTAGTCAAAAAGCCTTTCCAATATTGGAAAGGCTTTTTTATCTCACCCCATTGCTCCCCTTAGAATTTTGTATCTGACTCCCAAAAAACACAATATTAGGAATGGCTATCAACACCGCCAATAGCATGTTGGAATTTCTTTTTGGTTTTACCGCACTGATATGTTGTTTTTTGGTAATGACTATTTTGCTGGATTGGTTTAGGTAAACCCTTCTATCGCAAGAAGACAGTAAAATCACTGCTAGTAGCAGTATAGAAAATGATTTTTTCATCGTAATAAAGGTTAGTAAGTTTAAAAAATTTCACCAAAAAAGTCTTTAAACATATAACTTATAAATGAAAAAAACTAATAATAACCCATTTATTACATAAAAAAAATCCTATAAGATTGTGTTTCAGGCTGTTATAAACAAAAAAAGTATCAAAAAAGTGATAGAACGGTTATTTTCTTATGTATGTAAGAATTGGCGTAAATTAGGAGGTTTATACTTTTGAAAAGTATTACAATATAAAAAAATGCGCCAAGGGTTTAAAACCCTTGGCGCATTGATCAATTGCTATAAAACTCGAGTATCTCAAAATCCCAAGTCTCTATATCTAATTTCTATCACCTATCTCCCAAGAGCAGTCACCATCGTAGCGCCAATATCAGCGGGAGAATCCACCACGTGAATGCCGCATGCCCGCATGATTTTCATTTTAGCGGCTGCCGTATCATCTGCGCCACCAATAATGGCACCAGCATGTCCCATTCTTCGTCCTGGAGGTGCGGTTTGCCCTGCAATAAATCCTACCACTGGCTTAGTGCCATGTTCTTTGACCCAATAAGCAGCTTCGGCTTCCATGCCACCACCAATCTCTCCAATCATTACAATTCCCTCAGTGTCAGAATCTTCCATTAATAATTTAACGGCATCCTTGGTCGTTGTTCCAATGATTGGATCACCACCGATACCAATACAAGTTGACTGTCCCATGCCTGCTTTGGTGATTTGATCTACCGCTTCGTACGTCAATGTTCCTGATCTAGATACAATGCCTATTTTCCCTTTTCTATGAATGAACCCTGGCATGATACCTACTTTTGCTTCACCCGGCGTGATAACTCCCGGGCAATTTGGTCCCACCATGGTTACATCTCTATCTTTCAAATATTCTTTGACCGCAATCATATCCTTGGTCGGAATTCCTTCGGTAATGGTGATGATCACTTTTATTTCAGCTTCGGCTGCTTCCATAATGGCATCCGCGGCAAATGCAGGGGGCACAAAAATAACAGAAACATTAGCACCTGTTTTTTCCACGGCTTCTACCACTGTGTTAAAAACTGGCTTGTCTAAGTGCGTCTGCCCTCCCTTTCCTGGGGTTACTCCTCCTACTACATTGGTGCCGTATTCAAGCATTTGACTGGCATGAAAAGTGCCCTCTGAACCGGTAAACCCTTGTACAATTACTTTTGAATCTTTATTAACTAAAACGCTCATTTATTTCATATTAAATTTTCCCAAAAATAGAACATTTGACGGCATTCACAAAACAATTTGGATTTAAGTAAATTATCATACCAATGGTTTAATGGAATGCCTCTACTTATCAAGAGGAAAATAATTTGATTAATTTAGATTAGCTCCAGAGGAGCGGTATGTTTGTAGTAATATGATGAAGGCAGAATCAGAGTGCCGTAGGTACGGCATGAAAAATGTCATTATAGAATCCAATCAATATGCTTATCTAAATATTCTCAGTTTTCACTAAAATAATGGTCGGTCATAATAGATAGTCGAACAAAGTAACGACCAAATAACACTCCCAACCTCCATTCAAACCATCAAATTCTAACTTATTCACTTTTTAAAATTATATTTGCTTTTTCAATACAATCAAAAGATAAAAGTATGAAGTGGATTTTTGGTAAAAAAGAAAAGAAAGAAGGTGAGGCGCCAAAGAAGAAAGGCGTTATCAGAGAATGGGTGGACGCAATTGTTTTTGCCGTAGTGGTTGCAACGATTGTAAGATGGTTAATATTTACACCGTACACCATTCCTACACCTTCGATGGAAGGAACGCAATTAGTGGGCGATTTTTTAATTGTTAGCAAACTGACCTACGGTGCGAAAACACCAAAGACACCTTTACAATTGCCCTTAATCAGTAATTTTTTGTGGAAGGATACGCCTTCCTATTTGGACTGGATTCAATTGCCTGTATATAGGTTGCCCGGTTTCTCGGAAGTGAAAAGAAATGATGTGGTTGTATTCCATTATCCAGGAGAAAAGCAATACCCATCTGACGGAAGGACACCGTATGTAAAACGTTGTGTCGCCATAGCTGGAGATACATTGGCCGTCAAAGATAAGGTACTTTATATCAATGGTGAAAAGGCATATGCTCCAGAAGGAAGGCAGTTTTTGTATCAAGTAATCTCAGAACACATTAAGGATAGGGTGTTCGAAAAATTTGAAATTTCAGATTACCGCGCCACTCAAAATGGGTATCTTATTTTTGCAAGACCTGAAAAGGCTACTGAATTAGGAAAGTTACCAATCGTTAAAAGTATCCAAGAAGACAAAAAAATTGCGGAACAATTTGATGCAGACATTTATCACCACTCCAAAATTCTACCTTGGAACCGAGACTTTTTTGGACCGCTTTACATTCCCAAAAAAGGAGATAAAATTGCGCTAAACGAAAGAAATCTAATCCTTTATAAAGACGTGATTATGCATTACGACGGGAATGAAAATGTGGAAGAAAAAGACGGTAAACTATTCATGGATGGCGAGCAAATCAATGACTATACTTTTAAACTCAATTACTATTTCATGATGGGTGACAACAGGGACAACTCTCTTGATTCAAGGTACTGGGGCTTTGTGCCATCCGATCATATAATTGGCAAAGCTTCTTTTACGTTTTGGTCGGTAGATAAAAAGAAAAGCTGGCTGAACCCGCTGGAAAAGGTGAGATGGAATAGAATATTTAAAAAAATAGAGTAAAACATACTCAAATTGGGAGCACGCACGTTTAGTATGAAACTCCTTTTGCTGTGTTATGAATAAAATCAAACAATTCTTCTGGATGTGTTCTGGTGCGGATGTCGCTATTCTGAAAAGATGTCCGTCTGATGCCAACAAATACATTGGAATTGGCGCAACCATTTTTTTCACTGGGTTGTTAGCGGCAATATCGGCGTCTTATGCGTTATTTACTGTCTTTCATTCTACCGTAGTTGCTGTTTTATTTGGAATTATTTGGGGTGCCATGATTTTCAATCTTGATAGATACATTGTATCTAGCATGAAAAAAAATAATAGTCGATGGAAGGAGTTTTTGGTGGCATTGCCTAGGATAATTTTGGCATTGCTGATTGCAGTGGTCATTTCTAAGCCCTTGGAATTGAAAATATTTGAATCTGAAATCAATGCCGAATTGATTTTGATGGAGCAGCTGGTTTTCAAAGAGCAAGATAGCCTGATTCAAATCCGCTATCAATCGAAAATAGACCAATTGAATTTAGAGATTCCTCCGTTAAAAAAAGAGATGCGTAATATGGCGGCGCACCGCGATGCATTGGCAATTACTGCACAACAAGAAGCGGACGGCACGGGAGGATCCATGCAGCGAAACCTGGGTCCTATATATAAAGCTAAAAAAGTGGATGCCGACAAAGCTGAAAATGAACTGATAGCGCTGACGGCAAAAAATCAGACACTCATTGATCAAAAACTAAAAGAAATAGCAGACATCAAAAACACCATCGCCGCAGAGAAAGTCAATATGGGTAGAGGTAGGCTTGATGGCATGGCGGCTAGGATTGATGCGCTTAGTAATCTGACCAAAAAAAGTGAAGCAATTTTATGGGCAAATTGGTTTATTATTTTGTTATTCATCGCCATAGAAAGCGCTCCGATATTTGTAAAACTCATCTCGGACAAGGGACCGTATGACGAGAAATTGGAGGCACATGAATATGCCTACAAAGTAAATCGAGAAGAGCAAATTAATAGTTTGACGCAACTAACAAAAGAACGCATTGCCGTTTTCAATAATGAAAGCGAAAATACGATGGATGAGAAAGTAGCAGTAGGTAATGAGCTGCGCGAAAAGATGAAAAATGCAGAAAGTGAAGTCGCTACCAAGAGGATTGATCATTGGAAGGAGGAATCCTTAAGTAAACTAAATGGACAGAAGGGCAAGAAAAAGGTTTCTGACTCTTAATTTTTTGGTTTCTGATTACTTCAATCAGAATAGATACTATTTACTATTTTGCTCTTTCAATAAAGCAAAATATGTATAAATTGCTTTATTATTTAAGCAAAATTCAGTATATTTGCTTAAATGATAAAGCAGAATGGAGTTACTACTAAGAAAATCAAAGGATAAAGTTAATGCGACGAACTTAAATTTTGTCCGCTATATTCACCAAGAAATTAATTGGAAATGGCGATTAATTGGCGTCAAAGGAGCAAGAGGGGTTGGAAAGACAACGTTATTATTGCAGCACCTCAAAAGTAAATTTGGTACAAGCGATGATGCAATCTACATTTCACTAGATGATATATATTTTACTGCACATAATTTGTATGATTTTGCACAGGACTTTATTAATATGGGGGGAAAAAGTCTATATATTGATGAAGTGCACAAATATCCAAATTGGGCAATAGAGATAAAAAACCTGTATGACGATTTTCCAAATCTTAATATTGTGTTTACAGGCTCTTCCATTATTGAATTAAATAAGTTGGAAGTTGATTTAAGTCGTAGGGCAGTTGTTTATGACATGAATGGATTGTCTTTTCGAGAATATTTGACCCTAAAAAATGTACAAAACATTGAAAGTATTTCATTGGATGAAATATTGATAAACCATCTTGATATTTCTTATGACCTTTTGAAAAGTGACTTTAAACCTTTATATCATTTTAAAAACTATATAAAATATGGCTACTTTCCATATTTTATAGAAAATATAGAAGTTTACCATCAGCGGTTAGCCCAAACTGTAAGACTTACTTTGGAGACAGACCTGAGTTTTATGAAGGGATTTGATCCCAAAAAGACTAGACAAATATATCAGCTACTCTATATTTTAGCTACAAACGTTCCGTTTAAACCAAATGTCACAAAACTAAGTGAGCGAATAAAGGTCACTAGAAATACACTTGTCCAATACCTATACTATTTAGAAAAAGCCAAGCTACTAAAGCTATTGCAAAGCCCAAATAAAGGAATAAGTATGTTGCAAAAACCTGACAAGGTATATCTTGACAATACGAATTTGGCGTATGCCATTAGTCCAACAAACATAAATGTGGGTAATATGAGAGAAACCTTTTTTCAGAATCAACTGAGCGTGATGCATGAAGTATATTATTCCAAAACAACGGACTTTTTGGTTAATCAAAAATATAGTTTTGAAGTCGGCGGTAAAAACAAACAGTTTGGACAAATTAAAAATTTGACAAATGCTTATGTGGCTGCCGATGAAATAGAAACAGGGTATAAAAATAAAATTCCCCTCTGGCTTTTTGGCTTTCTCTACTAACTCATATCTTTACACAAGCAAATCGATAAAAAATGTCACTTACCCCATCAAACATGTTGCCCCTCGGCACAGAAGCTCCTGGTTTTGAATTACTGGATGTAGTTTCGGGAGAGAAAAAGAATTTGGCTGAATTAAAGTCTGATACCGCCACTGTCATTATGTTTATTTGTAACCACTGTCCGTATGTGGTGCATGTGCAGGATGAAATGTTGCGACTGGCAAGGGACTATATGTCTAAGGGTGTAAAGTTTATAGCCATTAGTTCGAATGATGTAGAAAATTATGCGCAAGATTCTCCTGAAAAAATGAAGGAATTGGCAGAAGCATTGAATTATCCATTTCCATACCTATATGACGAAAGCCAAGAAATAGCGAAAGCATATGATGCTGCGTGTACTCCTGACTTTTATATTTTTGATGACACCATGAAATTGGCATACCGAGGAAGACTAGATGAGTCGAAACCAAATTCCAATATTCCGCTGACTGGCAAGGACTTAAGGCACGCACTAGATTGTATTCTAGCCGACAAAGACAATCGTTATCCACAAATACCAAGTATGGGCTGCAATATCAAGTGGAAAAAATAGTGTCAAGTCATAACATGATATAAAGAATTATTACCTTTGTGTTTTAGCTGAAACCTATGAGCGATAAAATCAAACACGAGTGCGGTCTTGCAATGATTAGATTGCGTAAACCACTGTCTTATTTCATCGAAAAATACGGTACTCCTTTGTACGCTATTAACAAGCTTTATCTGCTGATGGAAAAGCAGCGAAATCGTGGGCAAGATGGTGCTGGCGTTGCTAATATCAAGATAAATGTTAATCCCGGCACACGGTATATCAGTCGTTACAGGTCCATTGAGCCAGAACCCATCCAAGATATTTTCCAAAGAATAAGTAAAAAATACAGAAAGGCTAAGAAAGAGGGGGAAGATAAATATTTGGATGCTGAGTGGATGCAAAATAATGTGGCATTTACAGGCGAACTATGGTTAGGGCATTTACGATACGGAACACACGGTAAAAATACGATAGAAAGTTGTCATCCGATTTTAAGGCAAAATAACTGGCGCAGTAGAAACTTAGCATTGGCAGGTAATTTCAATATGACCAATGTTGATGAGCTGTTCAAAATATTAGTAAAGCTAGGACAGCACCCAAAAGAAAAAAATGATACCGTGACGGTTCTGGAAAAAATCGGACACTTTTTGGATGAAGAAAATCAACTCATCTTTGACAAGTACAAAGACGAAAAAAATAACCGGGAGATATCTCGTATCATTGAGGACGAGCTAGATTTGTTAAAAGTATTGCAAAACTCATGTAAAGATTTTGACGGAGGGTATGCCATTGCTGGCATGACGGGACATGGAGATGCATTTGTGGCGAGAGACCCCGCAGGCATCAGCCCCGCCTATTATTATGCCGATGATCAAGTGGTTGTAGTCGCATCAGAGAAACCCGCCATTAAGACTGCCTTTAATATTGAATATGAAGATATTCAAGAAGTAAAACCTGGTCATGCGCTGATTATAAGAAAATCAGGAGAGGTTGCGGAGCACCCTTTCATTGATATACTAGAAAGAAAAGCATGTAGCTTTGAACGAATTTATTTCTCGCGAGGAACAGATCCAGAGATTTATGGTGAGCGTAAGCAACTGGGTCATTTACTAATTCCAGATTTGCTCAAAGCAATTAATTCAGACCTGAAAAATACAGTATTTAGTTATATTCCTAATACTGCCGAAACCTCCTATTTGGGAATGATTGAAGGGTTGGATAAATACCTTTTGCAAAAAAGAAAAGAAATAATTATTGATCAAAAACCTAGTTTAGAATCACTGGAAGAGATATTGTCTTTCAAACCGCGGGTAGAAAAAATAGTGATCAAGGACGCCAAATTACGGACATTTATTACTGACGCAGAGCATAGAAATGAGATGGTGGCGCATGTTTATGATACGACTTATGGCGTAATTAATAAGGGTACCGATACATTGGTGGTGATTGATGATTCCATTGTCAGAGGTACCACCTTGGAAAAAAGTATTCTGAAAATGCTAGATCGTTTAGCACCAAGAAAGATTATCATTGTATCCTCGGCACCTCAAATCCGTTACCCCGATTGCTATGGCATTGACATGTCTAGGATGAAAGACTTTGTCGCTTTTAGGGCTACTTTAGAACTTTTGAAAGAAACCGGCATCGATCATTTGCTGCATGAAGTGTATGAAAAATGCGTGCAATCTCAGTATAAAAATGATGTGCCTAACTATGTAAAAGAACTTTATGCGCCATTTACCTACGAACAAGTAGCGGATAAAATAGCGGAGATAGTAACGCCAGAAGGCATGCAAGCGGAGGTGGAGGTTATTTATCAGACCGTAGAAAATTTACATACAGCCTGCCCAAATCATTTGGGGGACTGGTATTTCACAGGTGACTATCCGACAATTGGAGGCAATAAGGTAGTCAATAAAGCCTTTATGAATTTTATGGAAGGCAAGCTGGTACGGGCTTATTGACTATACAGCAAAACTCTCGCCACAACCACAAGTCCTTGTAGCATTTGGATTGATGAACTGGAAGCCTTTTCCGTTAAGTCCATCAGAAAAATCGAGGGTAGTCCCTAAAAGATATAGCAGGCTTTTTTTATCTACTAATACTTTCAGTCCGTCGTTTTCAAATACCTCATCGGTCTCTACAATTACATCATCAAAAGACAGGTCGTACATCAGCCCTGAGCAGCCACCACCCTGCACCGATACTCTGACATGATGGTGGTCAGTGTGTCCTTCTTCTTTTCTAACTACGATGAGTTTACTTTTTGCTTTTTCTGTGATTTCCATGATTTGTGTTATTATGTAATTGGGTTTAATACAATGCTAAAAACAGTCATTGTATTCATGTCTCTGCCGAAGTATAATTTATCGAGGGCATCATAAACATTGGTCGCACTGAAATAGGAAGTTTGTAATTCAGCATCTCCTTTTGCAGTCCATTGAATGGTGTATGAGTTTTCTTTTTCTTTATAATGCTTTACGTAGGCAAGCATTTTGTTCAATGCCTCCAGCTTGTCATGGGCTGTAATCGCGCAAAAAAGAAATGATTGCCTGTGTGTTGGGTTGATGGTAATCAAATCAAGTTTCACATTCCCCTCAATATTGTTAAAATCAAAAACCAGATTTTCATCCTTCACACCCAAATGGTTTTGAATCTCCTTTTGGATTTTGGCACTTTCTATGTGTATTTCTGTATTGGATTCCATTACTTTATAAAAAACGGCTGCATACTTACCATAAGAATTAATACCTTTCGGTCATAGTGCAAAATTAAGCAATTATTTAGAATAAGTATAAATAACCCTTGTAAAATTAGAAAAATATGAAAGTGGAACATATCGGTATTGCGGTAAAAGATTTGAAAAACGCCAATAAACTTTTCGGAGCGCTATTTGGTGAGGAACATTATAAAATTGAGGAGGTTGAATCAGAAGGCGTAAATACTTCATTTTTTAAAATGGGAAGAACAAAAATAGAATTGTTAGAAGCAACAAATCCCGATAGTCCAATTGCTAAATTTTTAGAAAAAAAGGGGGAAGGAGTTCACCATATTGCTTTCGAAGTAAAAGACATCGAAAAAGAGATTAAACGCCTTCAAAAAGAAGGGTTTACCGTCTTAAATGAAACACCAAAGCTGGGAGCAGATAATAAGAGGATATGCTTTTTACACCCGAAAAGTACAGGAGGTGTTTTGATTGAGTTATGCCAAGAGATAAATTGAAATACTATTCTTTTACTTCGTATTACGCTCATTCTTGACTCTCCCTGGCGTAGTAGGATATTCGATGGAGTTATAATGCGAATTTTTCTTTTTGCCTTGTTTGGTAGCGTATTGTGGTTTTATGCCACACGCAGTAAATATCATGGCGGCAAATAAAACAAGGATAACCTTCAGTGATGCTTTCATTTCGTTCAAAAAATTTCATTACTATTAAAAAATATAAAATTAGCACATTGAGAAATTAAATGCAGCCCTTAATCAACGGTAATATTACATTGGTGTTGTTTTTTTAGTCATTGACCTCAAATTCTACTTTTATTGACGGGTTAATAGCATGTAAACTTTCCAAAAAGTCTTTTAATCTCATGGGAGAAATAACAATTGAATCATATTTATTATAGCTGATTTTGATCCTATCCATTGAGCAAGCAGGGGATGATAGCCAAGTTTTTGTTTTTCTGATAGATTTTATTTTTGGGATTGGGACTGGCGCATAATTAATTGGCCCAGCATTAATCTTCATTTCACCATTTTTGATGGTATACTTCGTGTCAACCCATATCCATGCAACAAAGGCAAGGCAAACTAACATGATTGCTAAACTGACAAACATGGAGGTGATCGGTTCGAATGAATATAAAACTATACCAACAGCCGCTATCAAAGGAATCCAAAGTAAAGCACCTAACCAAAAATCTTTTTTTGAATAATAAGTATCCATCTGCGTTACATTTAATTCGTTTTCTGAAAAGGTATAAATGATTATATTGCCATAAAATTACCAAAAAACAATGAAAAATCTATTTACACTACCGCTAATCATTTTGATTTCATGTGTTTCTGTGTTTTCGCAAAGTTCCGAAAAGTTAAATACACTAAGCCAAAACAAAACGTCAACGGCACTGCAAGAGCTAAAAGATTTTTTGAGCATTCCTAATGATGCACTCAAACCAGACGATATACGTAAAAACTTGGACTGGTTGGAAGTGGCTTTTAAAAAACGTAGGTTTAGCACAGAAATTTTACCCACTACTAGAACACCACTGTTTTTTGCGGAAAGGAAATTCAAAGGCGCCAAAAAGACCGTGCTGTTTTATATGCACTTTGATGGGCAGGGAATAGATCCGAGTAAGTGGCATCAAACGAATCCATATGAGGCGGTTTTGAAGGAGAAAAAGGAAGCAGGATATGAGATTATTTCTTGGGACAAAACCAAAGAAAACCCTGATTCGGAATGGCGCGTTTTTGCTCGTTCATCGTCCGATGATAAGGGACCGATTGTCATGATGTTGTCTGCAATGGATTTATTAGATAAACATCTAAAAGGAAAGTCTAAGGTCAATATCAAAGTGATTTTGGATGGAGAGGAAGAAAAAGGCTCGCAGCATTTGCCAGCCGCCGTTTTGAAATATAAAGCAAAGTTACAGGCAGATTATTTGATCATAAATGACGGACCGATGCACTTATCAGCACAACCAACCTTGGTTTTTGGTTGTCGCGGTATCACGAGTGTGGTGCTTACTACCTACGGACCAAGAACGCCGCAGCACAGTGGACATTATGGTAATTATGCGCCTAATCCTGTTTTTCGAATGGCTAAGTTGTTGGCAAGTATGAAAGATGATGACGGAAGAGTTATTATTCCAGGTTATTATGATGGCATAGCATTTAGTGCAGAAACAAATAAGGTTTTACATGCAGTACCTGATGACACATTGAAAATTCATAAAATTATTGGCATTGCTCAGTCGGAGAAGGTAGGAAGTAATTACCAAGAGTCACTTCAATATCCGTCATTGAATGTCCGGGGAATTCAAGCTGGATGGGTAGGTGTACAAACCCGAACGATTGTCCCTGAAAAGGCCGTGGCATCCATTGATATCAGACTCGTCCCTGAAAGTGACCCTGACAGGCTCAAAGCATTGTTGAAGAAACATATTGAGCAGCAAGGCTATTACGTAATTGATAGAGCACCAACGGAAAAAGAACGCCTTACACATGCCAAAATTCTAACTTTTGAAGCGAGAAAGGCAACCATGCCTTTTAGGACAGCCATTGATTCTGAGATGGGGAATTGGCTGGAGCGCACTATAGCATCTGGGTTGGGTCATGGCCCCATAAAAGTACGCATCATGGGCGGTACCGTTCCAATCGCACCATTTATCAACGCACTTGAAATCCCTGCGGTTATTGTACCACTCGTAAATACAGACAATAACCAGCACAGTCCAAATGAAAACCTCAAGATTTGGAATTTTACAAACGGTATTCAAACTTTTTTGGCATTGATGGTAAAGTAGTTATTGCCAAGGATCAACCACCACTTTGCCAACAAATTTATGCGCTTCAAATTCCTTGTGTGCATTGCTCACTTCGTCTAATGAAATTACCTTGGCGATAACTGGGTTGATTTCTTTATTTTCCAATAGTTTTACAAGATATAGTAAATCACTTTTGTATTCGTCAAAAGATTTATCATAAAGCCCTTTAACTGAATAAAACTTCCCTGTTTTGGAAGTGAAAATGTTTTTAAAGTTTAGTTTTATAATGTGGACTAGAAAAGCCATTTTATTGCTTGTGTCAATCAACCCATAAAGAATGTGCACCCCTTTTTTCTTAAGCAGGGGACCTGAGTTATTATATGTTCCCTTTCCGCCAATATCAAATACCGCATCGATACCATTGGGTTCTTTTTCCTTTATGATTTTTGCAAAGTCTTCTGTTTTATAGTCAATCGCGAAGCCACCATTTTCTCTAATAATATCTTGCTTGGCGGTGGAAGCAGTACCGTACACTTTTATTTTCATCACCCTGGCAAGTTGTAGGATTGCTGTGCCAACACCTCCTGCAGCACCATGTACTAGGATGGTATCATTTTCTTTTACTTTGGCTGCCCTAGTCAGCACTTGATAGGCAGTGATATAATTTAGCGGCAAGCATTCCACTTGGTAGGGATCAAGCGATGACGGAATTTCGATTAGCTTTTCCGTTGGAAGATTGATGTACTGGCACTGTCCTCCCCATTGCAGAAAAGCAGCTACTCTTTTACCTTGATAGTCTTCTGAGATTCCTTCTCC
>CAYRIF010000091.1:0-12457 GCA_964424205.1 uncultured Roseivirgaceae bacterium
CTTATCCCTAGTTATAAGTTCGGTCAGTTGATTTTCCGCATTTTTATAAGTCTCAGGGTTCTCCCAACTAATTGTCCAATAAACGGGTACTTCCTCCCAAAGTAAAATTCCCATTTTGTCCGCCATTCTCGCCACATACTCGTTGTGGGGATAATGTGCCAGACGAATAAAGTTTGCCCCCAATTCTTTGACCCTACTTAATAACAGGTAGGCATCCTCTTTAGAAAAAGCCCGTCCGCCCCTCATTCCATTTTCCTCGTGGGAGCAAATCCCACGCAAAAATATTGACTTACCATTGAGCATAATATCCATCCCTTTGGTTTCAATTGTCCTGAAGCCAATTTGATCTACCAAACTTTCACTATCCGTTGTGAAGACCACTTTATACAGTTTAGGGTTTTCCAGAGACCACAATTTTAGTTTATTGGTTTTAAATTTCAGTGCAGCATAGCCATTGGCATCTGTTTTTACTGTGAATTTACTGCCCATTTCTGGTATCTCTACCGCTACCTGCTGACTAGCAGTTACGCCTTCCAACTTAACAAAGCCAACAAGCTGGTTATTAGTTCCTTTTTTTAGTTGTAAAGTATAATCCTTAATGAAGGTTTGTGGAACTTCCACCAATTTCACATCTCTCGTCAATCCGCCATAATTCCACCAATCAGTATTTACTGTTGGCACAGCATCTCTATATCTCTTGTTGTCAACTTTTACAATCAAGAAATTATCTTTCTCATTAAGAATATCCGTCACCTCAAAATTAAATGGCGTAAATCCGCCTATGTGAACGCCCAACTTTATTCCATTCAAATAAACATCTGCCCTATAATTTGCTCCTCCGAAATATACAAACACCCTTCCGTCTGAAGTTTTTTTATAATCAAATGATTTTTTGTACCAAACCGTCCCTTCGTAATAAAACAACTTTTCTTTTTGTGAATTCCAATCACCCGGCACCATCAATGTCCCAGACTTATCAAAATCATATTCTATTCGTTCGCTTACGTTTTTTGGTTTTGAGTTATTGTAATACGCTGCCGTATTTTTACTTCGCGTTGAATCAGCATCAAATGCATCTTGGCGGTAATCATAAAACCCATTTTCGTAAGGATCTACTATATAATGCCATGTACCATTGAGTGTTGTCGTTTTCCTATTTGGAATGTTTGTAATCAAGTCATTTGCCCAAGAATTTTGGGTAAAAAGCAACATCAATACAAGTGCTTTTACAATGTTTTTCATAAACGCTATTAATTGTGAAGTTTAAAATTAATGAAAAAGGTACTGATAATACAAAATTATGTTACATCATGACTACATCAAAGTTACAAAAAACAGCCTATATGTGAAATCAACAGCTTCCTTTATTATTTACTTACAAATGAATGTAAGTCGCAACCAAAAAACGACAGCCCTATATTGGTAACTTCATTCTCTTTTTTAAAAAATCAATGATGGGATTGTTAATAGAAATAAGAAAAATGAAGAATGGTAAAAAACCGATTTTATATCGAACCAGCGTTCCGAAATTTGGAGAGGATAATGCCATAAAGATGGCTAGAATAATAATATATACCATTGCCGAAAACATGAGTATCTTATGGGGGTATTTTGTGATTTTGAAAAGTCTGGTTAAAGCACCAATGGTTAGTAACATCAATACTAGGTTTTCAAATGCCACCCAATATTGAAGTTTTGATTTAGCATCCAAAAAGGTAGGTCTATACAACCCTGAAAACAATGCCCAAGGAATATTGGAGACAAAACTCTTTACATTAGGTTCTAGTTTATTATAAGTAATCAGATCTTCCAGATTTGATTTTTCATAAATCAAATTATGAGTCTCCACCACGCTCTTAAAGAAATTCTTTGTGCTGAGGTTTGGATGAATATTAGTCGCCAAATAAAGCAATAGAAAAAAAACTACCAACCAAGTACCCAAATGCGTGAAATAGTTTTTTTGAATACTTTTGAACTTAAACCTTAATGCTGCCACAATAAAATTGGCTGCCATCACTGGTATTAATACCCCGACATAGTAATACTTTAGTTTTAATAACAACCAAAAAAATAGTGTCATTAACAACACCTTAGGCAGCCATATTTTTTTTGATACGGTTAGAAAAGGTATTGAAAAGCCAACAATAAAGCATAAACTTCCCATCACAATACTTTCTTTAGACACGCCTGCACTCCAAAACACAACGGAAGGAAATAATAAAAATGCTATGCCTGCAATACGTTTTTTAGATGGGAAGTAGGTGGCTAAGGTATTTGCCAAATAATACATTCCTACATAACTGAAATAAGAAAAATACAGCCCTGACAGCCAATAATTTTTATAGGTGATGATACCCGCCATACTTAGCAACTTGGTTATAAAAAATACCCGTGGTTGCCGTTCCAAAGCAAATATTTCTGAGGCTTCCTTAGGAATATCGTTGAGTAAAACAATTTTTAAATATTGGATTGGGTTACTGTAGGCAACATCGGTCAAGATAGAGGCTCCTTCTTGAAAAGCATAGGTATCACCAAAATGATAGTAAAATTTATAAATCAGCCCAAGGGAAATCCCAGCCGCAAATTTAAACAGCAATCCAGGAAGAAAATACCTAGCAAGCACATCCCCTTTTGCTTTGTTATAAAGAAAGTAGGTAATGGCAAGAATAATACTTATGTTAAGCACATAAGATAGTGCAACCAATAACGTCATGTTTTTTTAACTATATCCACACCAATTTTACACGATAAGCAGTTACGCCGAGCGCAAAAATTATTATACAATTCAATAAGGCTTTGCGAATCATAGGCATTCTTTATCGCTAAGCCACTTTCTTTCCACAGACGTGTTATTCTATTATTTTCGGCCGGTAGATTTTCCAATAAACCGACAGCATTATCAATAGATACTTGCGCATCTTTGGCGATACCATAGGCCACCTTTAAAGGAATAACGGTATTAATCAAAATATTATCAATACTCGATTTACCCAATCCGGCGATTTTAGTTTTACTCCTTTTACCAAAAGAATAATGCGCTTGCCAGTATTCAGATTGCTGCACCTTCAGCTTTTTACTAAAATCAGAATATGAATGTACTGCTTTAAAAGTAGAAAACAAATTTTTGAATGAATAACATAAAAAAGAAAATTGCGCAATACGAATGGTTGGAAAATTTCCAGGTCGCAATCGAGAAAACTTCCATTGATGTTTGGCTAATCGTTGATTGGCAATACCATATTTATGGGCCAAAAAATTATACTCTTTTTTTAGTTTCAAAAAGTAAGCATCTCCATTTTTTTCCTCCAAGAATCCAGCCTGCCCAAATAGCAAGGCTTCTATCTGCAACAAATCATCCGCGTGTTTATAAATTAATTTTTGTGGAATAGATTTCGCTAATGCCAAAAATATTTCTGCATTGACTTTAAACCCAAAATTCTTTGCCAACAATCTATAAGTAGCCGCTTCCCAGGTGATGTTTTCATTCACAAGTTGCAATAAAAAACTTGCCTTCTCTTCCAACCTCTTCATGACCACAAAATCCATCATGGCATATTTTGTGAGCCTATTGACACTTGACAAATAGGTAGCGCATGGAATAGCATCAGCGTTGTGTAATAGTTTTTTATAATTATGAATCAAATCGAGATTCACCCTATTTTTCAACTCCAAAGTCGGCATTAGCGAGCCATCATTGCGCAACACCTCTTTATCATCTTGCCAAATAACATGTAGAATAGTTTTATCATAAGCTTTATCATGCTGATGTCGATGCTTATCCCAGTCCGATGAATTTATATGAATTTCAGTGTAGCCATGCCAGTCAATCTTTCCAATCTTTATCTTTGAAAGGCTGAAATCAGGTCCTGAATCGTGGTTTTGGATGCCCGGAGAAATGATATTAATGGACTCTCCACCCGTTGTGGTTAAGTTATGTTTATCAAAGTACTGAAACTTCCAGATAAAATGTAGAAACTCTTCTTGCATAGCCCATTTAGTAACGCCAAGTAATCTACAAATACTTCTGCAAATATTCAGTCATCTGGCGCTGAATTATTTTTGATTTTTCTCGCGCTACTTTGGCGAAATCTACAGTATCATCAGCATAAATAATTCCTCGAGAAGAATTAACAAGCAATCCGCATTGGCTATTCATCCCATATTTTGATACAAGCTCTAAATCACCACCTTGCGCACCTACGCCAGGCACCAGCAAAAAATGCTTGGGAATAATAGTTCTAATGTTTTTAAATTCTTGTGCCTGAGTAGCGCCCACTACATACATGAGTTGGCTTTGATCTCCCCACTCCTGGCTTTTACGTAGTACTTTTTCGTATAATTTTCCTCCCGTTACTAAATCCATTTGCTGAAAATCATCGCTGCCTTTGTTGGAGGTAAGCCCTAATAAAATCACCCATTTATTATCAAATTCCAAAAACGGTTTCACAGAATCTTCGCCCATGTATGGTGCTACTGTGATTGCGTCAAAATCCATGTTTTCCAAGAATGCCCTTGCATATAAAGATGATGTGTTGCCAATATCTCCTCTTTTAGCATCAGCCACAGTGAAAATATCCTTAGGAATATATTCAATGGTTTTTTGTAAACTCTCCCAGCCCGCTGCTCCTAATGCTTCGTAAAAAGCGATGTTCGGTTTGTAGGCGACACATAAGTCATGTGTAGCATCTATGATTTGTTTATTGAATTCAAATATAGGATCATCACTTTTCAATAAATGTTTAGGAATCTTTTTAATGTCGGTATCCAATCCCACACATAGATATGATTCTTTACTTTGGATATTTTGAAATAGTTCTTCTTTTGTCATCAAGCGTAAAAATAAAAAAAGCCGTTATAAAACGGCTCTTTATTTATATTTTATATAGAAATTTATCTTAGATCAATGACATCAACACCAGCATGCTTTGCCACATTAAATTCAAAAAACCTGGCGCCTACTTTTACATTCGGGTTAAAATTGGTAATCACATATTCGTAGCGATTTCCATTCTTCTCAAACATCTTCCAGCTTTTAAGCAGTTTGTCTTTTTGCCCAATCTGCATTCTAATCTTGAATATTTGTAGGCTTTTATCCTCTGGAATCAAATCCACAATGTCATACACTTTTCCTGCAATGGTTTTAGATTCTAAGTAAAGGTATTTGTAGCCTTTTTTATAAATATTATAAATTGCTGATGGGCTCATTTCATCTTCCTCAGGATCATAAGTATCTATATTCACCTCATTATCATCTTTCAAGTACGTCCACACAGTTTTACCATTGTTATAAATATCTTGTCCCTCCATTTCCAGTTTAAACATTTCACCTCCCACCGTAATTTTACCTTTGAAATCATCGCTGATGTCTTCTTCCTTGTTCAGTAAGTGTTGTGAAATATTGGCGCTAAAAGCAGGAATAGCTTTATACTTCGTGCTCATGGCATCTAAAACTTTCTTTGCCCTCGCATCATATTGCGCACTTGCTGTATTGATAACTGCTGCAATCAACAAAAATATTACTACTATTTTTTTCATCTCTCTATATTATTATTTTCAATTAAGTATGGTTCTGATCTATACTACTCAATAACTGTTCCAAACTATATTCATCCGGAACTAGTACTTGTCTTGCCTTGCTTCCTTCGAATGGACCAACGATTCCAGCGGCTTCTAACTGATCAATTAAACGCCCTGCTCTATTATAACCAAGTTTCAATTTCCGTTGAATGAGTGACGTGCTTCCCTGTTGGTGTAAAACAATCAATCGCGCAGCCTCGCCAAACAAGGTATCTCTCTCTGATAAATCTACCTCAGTCACTTTGTCGCCACTTTCATCTCCCGAAAACTCCGGTAACATATAAGCAGAGTCATAGCCCTTTTGTTCCCCCACAAAATCACAAACCTTTTCAATTTCAGGTGTATCAATAAAGGCGCACTGCAAACGAATAATCTCAGAAGCATGAGACAATAACATATCTCCCTGTCCTACTAGTTGTTCCGCACCACCTGTGTCCAGAATGGTACGCGAATCTATTCTCGAAGTGACTCTAAAAGACAATCGCGCTGGAAAATTTGCCTTGATAAGTCCTGTAATGACATTTACAGAAGGTCGTTGCGTTGCCACTACTAGGTGAATACCCACAGCACGCGCCAATTGTGCCAAGCGTGCGATTGGTGTTTCTACTTCCTTTCCCGAAACCATCATCAAATCTGCCAGCTCATCAATCACCAATACAATATATGGCAAAAATTTATGTCCTTTGTTTGGATTCAATCTTCTACCGACAAATTTGGCATTATACTCTTTCAGATTTCTACATGCCGCATCTTTCAGCAAATCATACCGATTATCCATCTCGATACACAATGAATTCAAAGTATGAATTACTTTTTTGGTATCGGTAATAATCGCCTCGTCACTATCAGGTAATGTCGCTAAAAAATGCCTTTCAATTTTATTAAAAAGTGTTAGTTCCACTTTTTTAGGATCTACCAACACAAATTTTAACTGCGAAGGATGTTTTTTATAAATCAGAGATGCTAGTATCACATTCAGCCCCACAGACTTTCCTTGTCCTGTCGCACCAGCCATCAGCAGGTGCGGCATTTTTGCAAGGTCCGTTATGAAAATCTCATTGGCAATGGTTTTTCCCAATACAACGGGCAACTCCATGTCACTTTTCATAAATTTATCGGTACCCAAAACTGATTTAATAGAAACCATCTCCCTATTTTTGTTTGGTACCTCAATACCAATGGTTCCCTTCCCAGGAATTGGGGCAATAATTCTGATGCCTAGTGCTGCCAAACTAAGCGCAATATCATCTTCTAGGTTTTTAATCTTAGAAATTTTAATCCCTGCCTCAGGTACAATTTCATACAAAGTCACCGTAGGGCCAATCGTCGCCTTTATTTTTGAAATAGTAATTTTGAAGTTGAACAGTGTCTCCAAAATCTTTTCTTTATTCATCTCCAACTCTTCTTTGGTCACTTGAATACCTTCTGTGGAATATTCATTGAGCAAATCCAATGTCGGATGCTTATAATGCGGCAAATCTAATTTCGGATCGTAATTCTCTACATCACTCGCAAGTTTTTCAGGTGTTTCTTTCGCTACTACCATCAAATCTAAGTCATCTGCCTCCACTACTTTTGGCGTGTTTGATATACTAGACTCCTCAATTTTCAATTCCAAATCACCTCCCGCTTTGCTTGATTCTTTTTCAGGAATAAAAGTATCTAAATCCAAAGATGCCTCTTGATATTCCAATTCTTCTCCTCGAAGTATTCCATCTTGCGATAATACTTCATTAGAAAACTCACCCCCGACAAACTCCTCAACTTTTCTGCCAATATTATCATCAATTTCTTTAATTCCTTCCTGCACTTTGGTGTTAAATCCGAGTATTGAGGTGACATTAAAAAAGTAAATAATAAACACCAAAAACAAGAATGCCAGAAACAGCAACATTCCCCAGCCAATGAGGTTATCAAGGATAGTTGCCAGTTCGAATCCAATGCCTCCACTCAAAAATCCCCACGCGGTTACTTCACTTGATGTTTTTACAAAATAGCCAATCAAAACACTTGCCCATAACATAAAAAATAGCGAAAATTTACTGAGCCGTGCAATGGAGAACAGTTCTCTCCTGAAAACTATTTTATACCCTATCAAAAATATAATCGGGGGAAATAAAAATGATGCAATACCAAACCATTTGAATATAAAATAATGAGAAACTACGGCACCTGATAATTTCAACCAATTCTCTGTTTCAATACCGGAATCATTAATGCCTGTTTCAGCAACCGAATCTATAATGCTTTGATCTGCCTTGCCTGTAAACAGATAAGAGATAAATGCCACAAAAAGAAAGAGCGCTACCAATTGCAGAAAAAAGCCAATAGCCAAATGAAATTTTCTATCATAAAAAAAGCTAGATTTCCAGCTAAACTTCTTCTTTGATTTCTTGGATTGCTTTTTGGGCTTCTTGAAATTATTAGACTTATAGGTGTTTTTTGCCATTTATACAGATAAACCGTAAAACTAATGAATAAAACGAAAAATGCGTAAACTTTGGTATCATGTAGTTGAAAAATATTTTTTGATAACAAAAATAAATTTCAGACGTGCAAACATCTATAATTCTAAAAAAATACCCTTAATTTGTTATTCAAAAATGACTTACGAATGAAAAACAAAATCAATCTCTTCTATTTCTGTCTGCTAATTACATTTTTGAATGGGTGTAGCCCTAAAATCCCACAAAGTTCAATCCTGAATTTCAATAAAGAAAATAATCTCACCTATGCGTACTTCTCTAATGGACACTTACAAAAAGAACAGTATGCCTTCAAAACAGTTAAGAAAAATGGTCGTGTAGCAGGGGAAATAGTGCGCGCCGCTGACGCCGGTGTTTGGTCTGGTATCGCAACAAATCTTAATGCGCCTATACGCCTGTCGGAAGGAAAGAAATTTAAGATTGATGTATGGATGGATCATCTTGGCACTTTTGCCTTTAAATTGGAAAATTCAACCAATGGCGGCGCCAACAAAGTTATCTCCGTAAAAAATACTAAAATCAATCAATGGGAAACGCTACTGTTTGATTTTAGCGAAGCAATATATGGTAGCCCAAGTTACTCAAAGGTTGCAATCTTTGTAGATTTAAATAACAAACCCACGGGTAAAGACGTGACCAGTTATTTTTCAAATGTTCACCAACTCCCATCGGACAGCAACAAAATCATTGTTGGCAATAAAGATGAAGCCATTAAAATTGTGGTAATAGGTTCTTCTACTGCGGCAGGAACGGGACCAAAAGATTTCAAAAATGCGTGGGTCAATAGGTACCGCCGAAAACTTCAAGAACTTAATGGTTACAACCAAGTGATTAACCTTGCGGTGGGTGGTTATACGACTTATCAGTTGCTACCTACTGAGGCTGAGGTTCCCACCGACAGACCACCACCTGATTCCCTGCACAATGTAAGCAAAGCACTATCTTTAAATCCTGATGCGGTACTTATTAACCTGCCAAGCAATGATGCCAACAAGGGTTATTCTGTCAAAGAGCAATTGGCTAATTACACTAAAATTTGCCAACCATTATATGATAAGGATATTCCCGTTTGGGTTTCTACCACGCAAGGCAGGAATATGGAAAAAGACAAACAAAAAGTTCAAATCATCATGCGAGATTCGACAGAGATAAGGTTTGGAAGAAATACACTTGATTTCTGGAGAGATTTGGCAGATTGGTCGGGAAACATTAACCCTAAATACAATAGTGGTGATGGCATACATCTCAATGATGAGGGACATCGATTATTATTTGAAGAAGTATGGCTAAACAATGTACATGGTGCGGTATTAGATAAAAAATTAAGTATCATTAGAAAAGATTCCGCTTACAGCTCTCCTTTAAAATACGATGGCTATACACTTGTATGGCAGGATGAATTTAATAGGACAGCGCTTGATTCCACCTCATGGACCCATGAATTGGGTAATGGCTGCCCCGAATTATGCGGCTGGGGTAATAACGAAAAGGTTTGGTACAGTCCTGAAAGCACGCAAGTCACAGACGGAAAATTGATTATCACCGCAAAAGTAGATGAGGCACATAAAGGCTACTGGACAGGATCAAGAATCATCACCAATGGCAAAGTAGATTTTCAATTTGGCAGGATAGACATCCGAGCCAAACTACCAGAAACCAAAGGACAATGGCCTGCCTTGTGGTTGCTAGGAACCAATCGTTTTGAAAAGGGATGGCCCTACTGTGGAGAGATAGATATCATGGAAGAAAAAGGCCATCTGCCACATCAAATTAGAGGGACCATTCACTACAAAGGCACTAATAATTATCTAAATAGCAGTGGCACTAAGTATGAATTGAAGTATGGCAACTTCAGTGATGACTTTCATGTTTTTTCGATAATATGGAACAAAGAAGGCATCAAGTTCTTTGTTGACGACCAACTGTTTGGTAATCAAATCTTCAACAAATTAAATATTGTCCCTACCGACAACCCATTCTTCAAACCATTTTATATGATTATTAACAATGCAGTGGGAGGAAATTATGGTGGTGACCCTGATGCCACGTCAGTGTTTCCTCAAACATTGGAGGTGGATTATGTGCGATATTTTAAAGAAAATAGAGTGTTAAGTTTTCCAAAAGTAGTAGAAACCCCTAAAATGCTTCCCAAGAAAGAAAATCTTTGGATATACCTTATGGCTGGGCAATCCAATATGGCAGGGAGAGGACAAGTTGAGCCACAGGACACGCTTTCAAATCCAAGGTTACTGACGATCAACAAACAAGGAAAATGGATTTTAGCAAAGGAACCCCTGAATTTCAACCATCCTAGTCGCGCAAAACTAGATTGCGGGCATAGTTTTGGTTTAAGTCTCCTCAAATGTGTCCCTGATTCCGTTTCTATAGCAATCATACCATGTGCTGTTGGAGGAAGTAGCATAGACCAATGGTTAGATGATTCAGAACATCGTAACATGCATTTATGGAGTAATCTAAAATCGCAAATAGAAAAAGCTAGTAAGAAAGGTACTATCAAAGGCGTTATTTGGCATCAAGGAGAATCAGATGCAAATCCTGGAAAATTACCTCGTTACAAAACCAAATTAAATTTACTTTTCACCAAAATAAGGAATGAAGTAGGGGATAAAAATTTACCTTTTGTGCTTGGTGAATTGGGCAATTTTGGCGTGGAGCGACCGCACTGGCGAGCCTTAAATAAAATACTGAATGGGATAAGTTTTGAGAGTGATAAAATTTCGTTGATTCCTACTTCCGACTTAAACGATGTCGGAGATAAGGTTCATTTTAATTCGCCAGCTTTGCGTATGATGGGCAAACGATATGCTGCTAAAATGGTAGTACTAGAAAATTTACCTGTCAATGAGGAAATTAAAAAGCTAAAAAAAGAGGCAGCACCCCAACGCAAAAAATAAAATCTCACCCGCTTTTAGAAGATGATTTTGAAAGCACTTAAAAGAAGTAAAATATGATATAATTGGAAATCTAATTCATTATATGAAACAACTACCTTATATATTTGAAAGTATAAAATTTGGACGGGATTGCTTACCTGACGAAAACAGGAAAATCCAACTGACTATTACTTTATCCAAAGCATCATGTTTTCAAATGTGAAATAAATCGATATTATGAAAAGAAGAAATTTTATAACCAACACAGCAGTAGCAGCAACCCTGCCCTTTATACCGCAGGTAAATTTCAAAACCAATAATACCATAGCGCAATTACTGCAAAAGCACCTGCCGGTGAATTTCAACAGGGATGGTCTAGACCTATCACCTGATTTGTACGGCAAATTATTACAAATTCTTATTAAAGAAAAAGGCTTTAGCCCTGATTCTTACGGGTTAGGCGGAATGATTCACCAATTCGAAGAGAAAATAGCACTCGCCTTAGGCAAAGAAAAAGCAATTTTCATGCCTACTGGTACTTTGGCAAATCATATTGCATTGCGAAAACACTGTGCCTCCAACAAAAGAGCTATTGTTCAATACGACGCACATATCAATAGAGATTCGGGCGACTGCGCCACCACATTAAGTGGTATAAATATGATTACACTTGGCAAACAGGATGTTGTTTTCAAGGTAGATGAATTGCAAGATTTTATAGAAGACAATATGCATGGAAAAGTAAAAACACCTATTGGCGTCCTTTCGTTAGAAACGCCGGTCAGAAGAAAAAAATTGAAGCGTATTCCGTTCTGTGACATTGAAAAAATCACCAAAACAGCAAAAGATCATAACATGGCGCTACACTTGGATGGCGCTCGCCTATACATTGACGCAGCATTTTCTGGAAAAGGTATCAAAGAATACACTGCGTTATTTGATACCGTTTACCTATCACTCTACAAATCCTTTAATGCTGTTTCAGGAGCGATGTTAGCAGGTACAAAGGAGATTATAGATGGGTTACACAATGAGCGTAGGATGTTTGGTGGTGGACTTCCCTCCTCTTGGCAACAGATAGCCATTGCCAATTATTTCTTTGATGGCTATGAGGAGCGATATAAAAAGGCAATCGCAGAATTTAGTATTTTCAAAGAGTTGCTAGAAAAAAGTGGCAAGTTTCAAATCAAATCACTCCCTAACGGAAGCAACGTTTTTAAGCTTATTCCAACACAAAAAACTGACCCTGTACAATTTCAAAAGGTATTAGCAGCAAAGCAGGTGTTCTTGCCTGATTGGAGTAAATCAGACCAATGCTTTTATATTAAAATGAATGACTCGTTACTTTACAATGATGTGGAGCAGGTTGTGGGTTTATTTTTGGGGGCTTAAAAATTACCATATAAGGCATTGAAGGATATATAAGGTTTCATATAAGAGTATGGGTAAAGGGTTTCCGCAGGCTAAACTCCAGGTTCTCTATGAGAAAAAATAAGTGGT
>CAYRIF010000092.1:0-12451 GCA_964424205.1 uncultured Roseivirgaceae bacterium
GGGTGCTTGCAATTATCTTGGCGCATCTGCTTCGCCTGGCTGGCAGACAGGTTGCAAAATCCTCGAAATATACCCATATATCTTCGACTTTTTCCCGATAACAATCGGAATCGCATATACACCAAGCTAATCACATGAATAATGCGGGTTAATCCCTTCAAAAAATATAGCAGACAGCAGCTATTTACGGTTAAGTTCTAGGTAATACCCCTTTGCGTTACTTTTTTAGCTTCCTAAGCCTCAAAAATGAGAGCATGCCCTAATGCTTTAATGATTGAATATAGCTATTATAGCATTTCTACATTGAAAATTTACCAAATAACAAAGGTTTGCATATTCTAATTTATGCTGTATAAATTAGAACTCAACGCTATTTACTAACTGCGTAACCATCCACCGCAATCCAGTCAACCCGTGAACAAGCCTCTGAGCCACCTCCGTTCATCAAGTCTGTCCAGCCTATCTCTTCCACTTTGCTCAAATCAGGATTTTCAACCCAGTGCTTTTCAGTCATGGTTTCAATGTCCAACGACATCCATTTAATATCAGCAATATTAAACTCTCTAATCCGCCAATCCTTTGACAATCCATCTGACACATCACTAATCAGCCAAGTATCATCCGCTATCTTCAGAATGATATGCAATGCACGAAAACCGGACTGCTTTGACCTCCATCTAATTTTCCCTTGTCTAGACAGGTCAACACATTTAGATTTATGCTTTAGGGTCACTGCCCAGTTACCTTCGCATAAACCAGACCAAACATAATATGGGTCATCATAGGGTGTATCATGATGGCTTTTTTTAATCACGTCGGCTCCCTTTCCGTACAATGAAATCAAAACCTCTGAATTCGCAATATGATCTTGCGTAATAGGAATTTGAGGAGGAGTTTCTTTAAAATCCTCCCGAAAAAATACTTCAGGTCGTTGCTCTTGAGCCATTACAAAAAGGGGCAATGCAATAACAATGGATAGTAAATATTTCATATGTTTACTTTAAAGGTTCTCAATATTACTGGCTACTCCCTTGGTAAAAATAGCCAAACTTACAGAAATGCTGTAGTTTAACCTTAATTACTAATTCTGGTTAAGTTCTAGGTAATACCGCTTTTCGTTACTTTTTTAGCTTCCTAAGCCTCAAAATGAGAGAATGCTTTAATGATTGAATATCGCTATTATAGCATTCAATCATTTCTACATTGAAAATTTACCAAATAACAAAAGATTGCATATGTTCTTATTTATGCTGTATAAATTAGAACGCAACGCTAATTCCCTCATAACTCAATCGGACGCCTTGCCTTTACAAAAACACCTCGATAATATTTTGAAAGCAAATTATTTTCAATAACACCTCGTGAAGATGAGGCGTGAATGAAGCGAATGTCATCTTTTCCTCGTACCCTGGTCACCATTCCCGCATGTGTCACTTTTCTTCTACCCTTTTTCCTGGCAAAAAATACCAAATCACCAGGCTGTAAATTATTAATACTTACTTTTTTACCAAAGTCACTTTGTGCTTTTGCAGTTCTTGGTAGCGCTACATCAATTGTTTGATATGAATTCATCAGCAAAGCAGAACAATCCATTCCTTTTCTTGTCGTTCCGCCATATCGATAGGGAGTACCTATAAACGTCTGGGCAGTAGCTACTACCTTACTGATTTTTTGCCGTCGGACATTTATTTTTTTAGTGCTCGCGCAACTTGATATAAAAAGAACTGCTAATACATAAAGCGTAAGCCTAATCGATGTCTTTTTCATAGATACAATAACTAAAAAATGATTTACATTACTTGTAACGACTCAAAACTAAAATTTATTTATGAATCTTCCATATCTTTTCATAAGTTTAAAATTACTGCCGAAAGAAAGATTTTGTAAAATCCTTTCTTAAAGAGGCACTTCAGTATCTTAATTATTATTTCAGACATAGTCTGTTTATTTTTGTGGTCATATGTGTGGAATAACAGGAATATTTGCTTTTAATGAAGTCGGCAGGTTCAACATGGTTAACCTAGCGAAAGCTACAGGTGTCATCAGCAGTCGAGGCCCTGATAATCAAGGACTTTTTAACGACTACTTTGTAGGACTAGGGCACCGACGGCTATCCATTATTGATACTTCATCTGACGGCACCCAACCGATGAGTGATGCCACGGGAAGGTACACAATAGTATTTAATGGGGAAATCTACAATTTTCAGGAACTTCGGCAACAGCTTGAAAAACAAGGAGTTAGTTTTAATTCTAAGACAGACACGGAAGTTTTATTAAACCTTTTTATAAAAGAAAAGGAACAATGCCTAGAAAGGCTAAATGGCTTTTTCGTTTTTTCCGTGTACGACAAAAAAGAAAAAACAATGTTCATCGCCCGTGACAGAATGGGCATTAAGCCACTCCTCTATTTTCTGGATGATGATAAATTTATTTTTGCTTCGGAGATGAAGGCCTTATTGGCTTACGGCATTCAAAAAGAAATAGACTTCACCTCACTATCCCAGTACCTACAATTCAACTATATTCCTGCGCCGCATTCTATGCTCAAAGGCGTAAAGAAATTAATGCCCGGTCACTACATGAAAATCAAAGGGAGGGATATTCAGATTGAACAGTATTACAAAATACCATACGACAAAGAACAGCCCAATCCTCAAAACATTTCTTATGATAAGCAAAAAGATAAATTAGTGGAGTTATTAGATGAGTCGGTACAAAAGAGGCTAATATCTGATGTTCCGTTGGGTACATTTTTGAGTGGAGGAATTGATTCGTCGGTAATTACTGCCTTGGCATCAAAGCATGTTGACAAACTCAATACATTTTCTATCGGTTATCAAGATGAAAAATTCTTTGATGAAACAAAGTATGCCAATATAGTTGCCAAAAAATTCAATACCAATCATACCGTCTTTTCCTTATCCAACCGTGACTTATACGAACACCTGTATGATGTGCTTGACTATTTCGATGAGCCATTTGCAGATTCATCTGCTATTGCAGTATATATATTGAGTAAGGAAACAAGGAAAAATGTGACCGTAGCGCTCTCCGGTGATGGTGCCGACGAGATGTTCTCAGGGTATAACAAACATGCAGCAGCATTAAAAGCAATCAATGGAGGACGTTCGGCTTCGTTAGTAAAACAACTATTGCCTTTGTGGAAAATGCTCCCAAAATCTAGAAACAGTACTTTGGGCAATAAAGTACGGCAGTTGCAAAGATTTGCGGAAGGCATGCAGCTTACTGACCAAGAACGATATTGGAAGTGGGCTTCGTTAGCTTCTAACCATCAAGCGGAGGCAATTCTTAGTGCTACTTCTAGGAATTTAGTGGAAGAAGAAGCCTTTAAATCTAGAAAACAGCAAATCCTAAAACACATCAAAGGGACTTCAAATATCTCAGATTTACTATATACCGACATGCAATTGGTGCTCACCAACGACATGCTTACCAAGGTTGATATGATGTCTATGGCAAATAGTTTGGAGGTAAGGGTGCCGTTTTTGGATCATCATTTGGTGGCGTTTGCCTTCCAGCTTCCTGACAATTCAAAGATTAATAAGCAAATGAAAAAGCGAATTTTGCAAGATGCTTTTAGGGATGTTTTGCCAAAGGAACTATATAAACGTCCTAAGCATGGTTTTGAAGTACCATTATTAAAATGGTTTAGGGGAGATTTAAAATCATTGATAGAAAATGACCTCTTGGAAGAAAGGTTTATCGCAGCACAAGGGATTTTTAATTATAATGGTATCAAAAAACTAAAGCAACAGTTATTTTCTTCGAATCCTGAAGATGTTCATGCCCGTATTTGGGGATTGATCGTTTTTCAATGGTGGTGGAAAAAATATTTTGTGTAAACGCTTTATCCCTAATTATTCACCATTTTAACAAAATTCCTTTGTAACTCACTTACTATCAGTTAATTATCCTGTACTTCGCTGAAAATCAAATAACCCAAATTTGGGATGCTTGCAATTATCTTGGCGCATCTGCTTTCAATGCGGCATTTAATAATTAAAATGGTATATGTTAAGAAAAGCTATATGGACATTAGGCGTGGTATTCATTTTCTCAAAGGCTTTATTAGTAGTTTACTTTGAACAGTTTTTCAACAATTCCTATGGTGGATAATGAAACGATATAGACATGATTATCATCGGTCCATATACCATCGGTACCTGCATATTGCCAATTGTAACCGTCTTCTATTTCATTAAGCAATGCTATTTTAGTTTTGCTTACGGCCAAAGTCATTAACCCATTTGGTGATTTTGGTTGCACTATAATTTGTTTATCCCCATCGGCTTTTACCATGGATTGAGACTCTCGTACTATTTCGGGCAAGTCCAAATTTGAAGTAATAACTTCTCCAGTGTTGTCAAGCAAAATTCCAAAACCACCTCCCCCTTGATATACACCCAGCACCAAGTAACTATCTATATGGGGCAAATATGTCACCGAATAAGTATAGTATTTTACGTTGCTCATGAGGGTGACGTCTTCTTTTATGAGGATTCCGGTCTCAGGATTTATAAGGCTTATTTTTAAATCCACATATTCTTTATCATCTATGAATTGTTGCCAGACTAGTAATGCGGTACTTTCAGAGCCTGCAAGCACTGCCCACCAATCCCTCGTGGCATTTCCTACTGCTATGTCTTTTCTCTTTTCAACTGTACCATCTGAACTAAAGATAGCAAGGTGTACATTGTCTCCGGATCCCAGATTATCAACACCTCCTCCGTCAATCCATCCTTCAGAGTAAATAGCCACGAATCTATTTCCTACCGCCGTAACGTGACCTGAATGCCCACCATCAAGGATATTGACAGGATAGGGTTTGATATTGTTAAAATTTTCATCATAAATACCATACCTCTGGGCTAGTACATTTTCTGCAGCATAGCCATCTTCCATGGTAATCATAATGTGACCATCTTTTGTAATTGCTGAACTGGCTGGTTCTTGTGCTTCTGGATTAGAAATTATTTTTATAGGATCTATAAAGGGAGATTGCGGATTAATATAGGAGTAATAAATATCATGCTCCCAAGCATTGCTGTTGGTGGTATTTAATGGATCTCCGGAACTGGCCCATATAAGCGCATAGTTTCCATTTGACAGTGGCAAGAAATCAATACCATGTTGGTAGGCACGTTGATCCCCACCTGTAGTAGGGATCTCATCTATTGGCTTATTTGGTGGATTTTTTGGTTTGTAATCTATGTTGTTGTCTCGGCATCCAGTATTAAGATACAGTCCCATTAATAAAATTGCTACGGTTGTTATATGTTTCATAAGTATGGTTATTAGATAATAGTGACTCCAGAATACTTGTACTAATTATGAAAAAAAAGAAGAGGATACCCAAGGTATGAACTTCTCTTCTTTTTCATTATTCTACTACTCACTCAAATGCATTAAATGTTTTTTCTACTAACTTGGTTGTGGATAAAGAAACCATATACACTTCATCATTATTTTTCCAAATGCCGTCAGTACCTGCGTATTTCCATGTGTAACGCCCATTGACTTCATTGATCAAGGAAATTTCATTTCGACCAACGTAAAGTGTCATCATTCCCTTCGGACTTCTAGCTTGGGCAATCATTTGCCCGTTTGACCCTTCAGGTCTTACCACAGACTGAGATTCTCTTGCTATTTCCGGCAGGTCATAATTTCCTGCCTTAATATTGCCGTATTTATCTAATAATATACCGAATCCACCCCCGTCATGATAAACCCCCATCACTAGAAATCTGCCAATTTTTGGTAAGTAAACAACGCTATAAGTATAATACTTGACCCAATGTTGAAGGGTTATTCTTTTTTTATAGAATTTTCCTGTGTAAGGATTTAAAACACTCATCATTAAATCCACATGTTCATCCCCATCAACATATCGTTGCCATATTAGCATTGCTGTTTTATTAGAGCCAGCAATAATAG
The DNA here is from genome assembly GCA_964424205.1 of uncultured Roseivirgaceae bacterium. Lineage (GTDB taxonomy): Bacteria > Bacteroidota > Bacteroidia > Cytophagales > Cyclobacteriaceae > CAYRIF01. The sequence goes on from CAYRIF010000092.1 coordinate 5,958, forward strand.
GCCACCAGTCTTCATTAGCATCTGTGGCGACTGGTTTATACATTAGGAGCCTTCCATACTGATTATATACTTTGAGATGTACATCTTCGCCAGTGCCTAATCCATTAAATCCTTTACCATCATTCCACCCTTCGGAATAAAAGACAACAAATCTATTTCGAACAGCGGTAACATGCCCTGAATGACCTCCGTCAAATACATCATTTGGGTATGATTTGACAGCCTGGGTCAGGTCTTCATTATAGACGCCATAACGTTGCGCCAATACGTTTTCAGCATCATTACCATCTTCAAAACTAATCATGATATTGCCATTTTGTGCCATCGCTGCACTGGATGGTTCCTGCGCTTCTGGTGCGCTGATTAATAACTGAGGTTCGATATTCGGAAAAGATGGGGTTATGTATGAAAAGTATATATCATGTTCCCATTCATCATTGCCTACCACATTTATTGGGTCTTGTGAACTAGCCCAAACCATCACATAGTCTCCATCGGCTTGTTTTAGAAAATCTATACCATGTTGTAACCTTCTTTCCTCTTCTTGCTGATTGGCATTTACCGAGATTGTTTGTTTTTCCGTCGCAATGACTTGCTCCGGTTCCATATCAATGGTTTTCTGGCATCCTGTTAACGTCAAGATTCCTAACAAAATAATAACTAAATAGTTTTTCATGGTGTTTTAATTTTAATGCTAAATAAGTCTATTTGAATTATACCATTTTTATTTTAAAATGGTATTGTGGGTGAGTTATATAAACAAGACCCACCCATTAATTATTTACTTCTCAGCATTGTAAAGTGTTGTAATTTCTGCTTGTGTTAAGACGATATCAAATACTCGAATATCATCAAGCATTCCTTTGTAAGTACTGCTTTTGTCGTCTTCATATATTGCCCAGTCTGTTCCAGTACTTGTGGTGCTGCATACATAGCCGAAGGCTAGATTTGCATTGATACCGTCAATGGTATCATCAAATTCAATTCCTTTTGTACCTAAATCATATTCTGCAATCATAGTTCCATCAATATATATTCTTCTAAAGCCATCATTACCCGTGGTTATCACAAGCTGTGTCCAAATATCATCTCGAGTGGGTAAAGGGATAGCACTTTCTTCACCCCATTGTACATCAGCGGTGCCATCACCGTTGTCGTTTCTAGTGGTAAAGCTGACATTTTCAAACCTAGAAAGTACTTCGAAGTAATAACCATTCTCAACTCCTGTTCCCAACAAATATCTAGTAGAACTATAATCTGAAGTATCAATTTTTACCCACATGGATATGGTCAAGTCTTTATTTATTAGGTTATCGTTGGCTTCAATTTCCAAGATATCACCTTCGCCATTAAAGCTTCCTGCCGCATTGGATTCACCATGCCTATCCACGTCATAGCTTAACTTTTCGACGACAGTTGATTGCATTCCCATATAATCATTCGTATTTCCATTAAACCTCCAAAAAGCAACTTGGTGGTCGACCTGCGGTGGTGTTACAGGCGTACTGCCGGTTATAAAAGTCAGTGTTTTTCCATCAAAGGCTCCTCCTTCTGACGATGTGAGTGTATTGGCTAATGTCAAGGTGTATTCTGTTTTTTCCGTTAATTCAACATCTGGAGTCACTATTATTGTGTTATCAGATGCCGTAATACTGGAAGAAATATCACTACTCCCAGCACTTAATGTCACACTGGTAGCATTCACGGTCGCTTCATTCAGGTTAGATGAAAAGGTGATATTAATTTCAGTTTTGGTCGAAACATCCGTAGCCGCTACTGTGCCATTTAAATCAATATTCCCCGCTTTGATGCTTTCTATCGTCAGTGGATCCGTATTGCTAGCGCCTTCTACTTTGAAACTGATTGTTTTTTGGGAAAAATCACCACCTTCAAATGATTTAATTTGACTGGTTATGTTTAATACATAAGCCTTTCCATCTTTTAGTTTTTCTTTAGGAGTAATTGTAATTTTTGGACCAACAGCGCTCAACGTTACTTCTGCTTGTTCACTTCCTTCGGTAAGGGTGATACTGGAAGCAGTAACCGTTGTGATATCAAGATTTGCAGAAAACACGGCTACAATGGAGGAGTTGTTCGAGACATTCTCTGCGGTACCATTTATTAAATCTATATTTCCGGCGGTTAAACTAGAAAGTGTTAAATTTTTAATAGGATCAGGTTCATCTTTTTTACAACTTGTTAAGTTTATGATGATGATGCTTATTATTAAGGTAATAATGGTAAAGGGTAATTTTCTTAAATTCATAATGGTATTAGTTGAGTTAAACTTTATTAAATTTTAAAAAGGGGGTATCAATTTTATTATCTCCTATTTAGAGGGAGGTATTTTTAAAGATTTATTTTGTGATTTTTACTACTATTTATCCATAAACGTCATGGTTTGAGTATTCAAGTTATTTATTTTTTTATGTTGTATTTTATGGTTGTCTTTACTGCTTAAGTTTTCTAAGCCAAAAGGCTGTATTAGTCGTCTCCTATTGGATGGAATAATTTCATTGCTTTGATGCTTGATTGTTAATATCCTGGGTTTTGTTTGATGACACCATCGGTTCTAGTAATATCTACTTGAGGAATTGGCATCAAGTAGTGCTTTGAATCATCAAAGGCAGCTCCTTTTGGTGTATTGTACTTTGCGGCGAAACCTTTTAAGACTTTGCTGGCACGTTTTGTTCTGATTAAATCATAGTACCTATTCCATTCAAAAGCTAGCTCTAATCTTCGTTCTTTTAGAATAGCATCTCTAATTTCACTTTGACCAGAGACGCTAAGGTCAGCAGGTATTGAAGAGGTAGGGGAAGTAGAATTTCGTGCACGTTCTCTGATGCTATTTAGTTGTTGCAATGCTTCCGATGCTTTACCATTTTCATTTAATGCTTCGGCATACATTAATATAATGTCAGCGTACCTTAATATCGGGAAGCTTTTTTGCATATAATGGTCAATATCACCAAACGAACTACGTTTTGATTTTGTTTCGTACCATTTTTTTCCAGCATAACCATCACCGTCAACGCCATATGCAGGAACATTAGGGTCTAAGACTAATATATCTTCGCTGTCATAAAAATCACCGTCCTTCGCAATGGTGAATTCTCTCCTTGGGTCACCATCATCGTAAGCATCGTATAAATCTTGTGTTGGATTGTCAAATCCCCAACCTGTATCGTCGTCTCCTCTGATGCCCGTCATTACTGCCAGTAAAGAAACAGTAGAGGAAATGGCATATCCTCCTAGTGGGTGTGATTTTATTTCAAATATAAATTCTGGATTACCTGCATAGTTATCCAAACTAAAATTGTCATTAAAATTTGAGTTGAGCTGATATACATTTCCATCAATCACCTCTTTTGCATATTTTTCAACTTCTGTAAATTTTCCTTGAAATAAATAAACCTTAGCAAGTAAACCAATGGCCGCATACTTTGTCAGACGCCCATGATCTTCAGCGGCATAGGTTTCAGGTAGAATATTTGATATGTCAAGTAATTCCTTTTCAATAAAACCATATACTTCATTTTTATCATTTCTTGGGATAGCCAATTCTTTTGGTGTTAGTGGCTTCTGGATTAAGGGTACGTCACCAAACAACCGTACCAGCTCAAAATAACTAAATGCTCGCAATCCCCTGGCTTCAGCAACAAGTCTATTCCTTTTTGTCTCATCCATCTTAATTTCAGGTATTTTTTGGATGGCTACATTGGCTTCATAAATTAGATTATAACTATCCACCCACATTCCTGTTACTGCTTCATTTAAAGGATCAATATTAAAAGCTAAAAGATCATACCATGGTTGAAAATCAGCATTATTTTCTCCACCTTTCCAAGCATCATCTGACATTATATCACCAAATGCCATGCGATTTCCAACATTCTTTAATTGTCCATACAAGCTGTTCACTGCTTTGGTAGCTCCTGTTTCAGTGGTGTAGAAACTATCAATAGTTTCTACACCTAGAATTTCTTCATCTAAGAAAGTATCACGACAACCAAGTAAGGTGAACATCAAAATAAGCAGTTTAAGATATTTATTAGTTTTCATAATTAATGTTTTCATAATGATTTAAAAAGTTGCATTTATGCCTAATGAATAAGTAGTTGCCTTAGGATAGACTGTGTAATCGACTCCCGTGCTTAACGGAGAATAGCTTGCTAATTCTGGATCTATTCCCGTATATTTTGTCCAGGTAAATAGGTTTTGAGCGGTAACAAAGATTCTTAACCTATCCATATTTATTTTTTCCAATTTTTTCTTGGGTAGGGTATAGCCTAATTGTAGATTTTTAAGTCTTAAATAAGAACCATCTTCAACATAAAGGGTAGAGACGCGAGAATTTTGGTTAAGATCATTGGCGACGATTCTAGGATGGGTGGTGGAGCTCCCTTCTCCATGCCAAGCTTTTTTTAATACATCGGCTTGTAGGTTCTTCACACCATCTCCGTAATTGGTAAATACTTTAACACCATTAAATACTTCATTGCCATAAACGCCTTGAAAAAATGCAGATATATCAAAGTTTTTATAGTTAGCCCCCAAGTTAAATGAATAGGTCAAATCAGGAATAGGACTCCCAATAAATGCTTTATCATCACTATCTATTTTTCCATCATTATTAAAATCTCTAAACCTAACATCTCCTGGCTCGGCAATTGGCTGAATTAAAACCCCATCTTTACTGTGTGCATTTATTTCAGCATTGTTTTGGAAAATCCCATCCGCTACATAGCCATAAAATTGCCCGATTGAACTGCCTACTTCCGAACGAGTAACATCATCTAGTCCATTATATGAACCATCAGATATGAAATCGCCGCGTCCTATGCTAATTATTTCATTTTTCAACGTGGCCATCGTCAGGCTGGTGTTATACGAAAGATTACCGACTTTATTTTTAAAATTAAGCATCATCTCAAATCCGCTATTTTTTATTTCGCCAGCATTAGACCAAGGAACACTTTGGAATCCACTGATGGTTGGGATAGGTTCTATCAGTAATAAGTCTGTTGTTTTTTTTATAAAATAATCTGCGGTAAGGCTAAGTTTGTTGTCAAAAAAATAGGCGTCAATACCAAAGTTCTTTTGAACGGATGTTTCCCAAGTGAGCGATTTATTTCCCGGAGAAATTGGTGCAATACCAATATTGATACCTGGGGTTTCTCCAAAAGCATAATTATTTCCCCACCACCAATAGTCAAAGCCACCTACGGTTGAAAGTGTAGAGCCACTTGGAATGGAAGCATTCCCGATTTTCCCCCAACCAACCCTGACCTTAATAGAGGTAAGCCAATCAGTGGCAACGCCTTCCATAAAGTCTTCTTTGGTAATGTTCCACCCTACAGAAAATGCAGGAAATGTGCCCCACCTGTTTTCTTTAGAAAATTTTGAAGACCCATCTGCCCTGATACTTGCCGAAAGCATATATTTACTTTTATAGCTGTAATTTACCCTACCAAAATAGGAGAGTAGCGAAGAAAAAGATTCTCCTCCATATGAAGTAGACACTCCGTCAGCTGCAGAAAGATACCTGAATTTAAAATCATTGCTGGTGATGTTTCTTCTGTTCACCCCATAAAAAATATCATTATTTTTTTCAGCAACCATGCCTACAATTGTCGAGATTTTACTTTCCCCTAATTCTTTGCTGTAGGCAATGGTGTTCGTCCAAACATAGTTATTGGTTGCTGAGTTATCTTTTGAAATTGACCCTATTTCATCCGAGTCATTTAATTTAATAAAAAATAATGGATTAAACCCTGTATCTTCATTCCGCCTGATATCAAGACCTATATCAGATTTGAGTTTTAATCCTTTTGCAGCCTCTATTTCAATAAAGGCATTTCCAAATATGCGGAGACCTTTATTCGTATTATTTTGTCGCATCAGATGTCCCAATGGATTCCAGTTATCAGTAAGTGTCGCGCCAAATTGGCTGAATGCGTTACCCTTAATATCTCCAAAAGTGGGATCAGTGTCATAGTTTCTTTTGTACCTAGCAGGGGTAATGGGATCAACAACCATAGCTTCATACACGATGCCCCTAGGTATATCACGGTCAGGTATATAATTTGACTTTCTATTAGAAAAATTGATATTAGATCCGATTTTAATAGATCCACTTAGTTTTACATTTTGATTAATTCTAAATACCAAACGTTGGTAATCGGAGTTTTTTATTAATCCAGTATGGTTAAAATAGTTGATACTTGAATAGAAGTTATAGCGCTCTTTTCCTCCTGATACAGATACCGTATAATCTTCCATGTCACCTGAGCGCATGATTTCATCAAACCAATTTGTCCCATCGCCTAAATATGACATCTCCACCTCAGAAAAAAGGGGTTGGCCACCAGAATTTACAAGTGCAGTATTTCTTGCAATGGCATAATTTTTAGCGTTGTTCATTTCAATGAGGTGGGAGGGTTTTTGAACACCTGCCTTCCCATTGAACTCAATTTTTATTTTGCCGAGTTCCC
>CAYRIF010000093.1:0-3557 GCA_964424205.1 uncultured Roseivirgaceae bacterium
CATTTCCTGCGAAACATCCATGTCATCAAAAAGCACATCACCCCAATGTCCCAAAAAGAACACGTCGCCCATCTTTGCGATTTCTTTTTTAATTGCCATGGGTCTAGGATGTGTAAAGTCTGAAAGGCAATGATTTAAAGTCGCTATTTCATCAATTATATCCCACAAATAAGCTTTGGGAATGACATAGGAAGTATGGTCAAATCCTTGTGCTTTTGCCACTGCCTCGGCATAAAAATTTTCATCTTTACCATTCTCAAATTTATAAGAATAGCTCAACACATCTTTGTATGATCCTAAAACTGCCGCTTGCGTCCTGCTGTCAAGTCCACCGGAAAGCGGAACAACCACCTGATTATCACCGACTTGCTCTTTTGTTATTTTTGCTAATAATTCTGCAAACTCATCTACCGCTTGCTCCAAAGTTATGTCTCGTGGCGAATAATGCCAATCCCAAACCTGCTCTTGTCGCTTGATATTATTGTCTTCTACCGACAGTTTTGTCGAAGGGTCGATGGTTTTTAAATTTTTAAAATAGGTAGTATCGCGTAGAAAAAAACCCGTCGCCACAAAGTAGCAGATTGCCTTGTAGTCTAGTGCTCCTTCAAACTTAAAGTCAAAGTCTGTCAACGCCTGATTTTGTGAATTATAAAACCTACTGACCGCAGGAATTCTATCTGTAATTATCTCTTTCAATTTACTTTTAACGTCTTTTTATAAAACATAGCGTGATCACTCACTTCTTTTTCTGATAAAAAACCATCCTCAATCACCTTGTGCAATCTACGCTTAATTTCTTCTTTTTCTATATCATTTAATGCGAATATCATATTAATATGTGCTGCCAATTCCTTGGGATCTTCGGGGTCAAACAGCAATTCAGGCAGGTCTTGCAAAATAAATTTGATGCCGTCAATATTGCTACCCAACACTAACAACCCAGTGGCCATCGCCTCTAACAATGCCACGCCTAATGCCTCACTCCTACCGATATCACGCGTTGGAATTACGAATAAATCACTTGCAAGTACATAGCTGGTAACCGCTAGTTTTTTTCCTAAAAACAGCACTTTCTTTTCCAGTCCTTTCTCCTTAACCATGCGTTCCATTTTAACACCATAGTCATTGTCTTTATTTCCTACAAATACCAACCGTATACTTTCATCTTCCAATAGCTCATACGCTGCAATCAAATTTTCAATCCCTTTTTCAGGCACAAGATTGGCTACCGATATAATCACTTTATGGTTATCTGTAAAACCCCAGGCCTCTCTAATTTGTGGGTCTCTAAGTGCTGGTTTAAATTTATCTGTATCAACGCTGCATGGAATTAACTGGACATTTTTTTTTGTAGGAAAATATAAATCTTTCATAAATGGATTGATAGTCACAATGCCGTCCGCAAAAAAGGTCCTGAGCTTCCAGTTTCTGCTCTTCCATCCCATGTTCTTTTTGGTATAAACCCACTTTGCCCCTGCCAGCTTGGCTGCCATCCCCTCCGTGAAATCACTAGACCAATGAAATGAGTGAATAATGTCAGGTTTAATTGTTTTGAAGAATTTTGAAATTTTAATTACCCCTGAGATAATGCCCATTTTAGGACTTAGATCTACCGTAAAAGGTGCAATATGAATGGGTATGCCGGTGGCTTCTACTACTTTGTAATATGCCCCTTTATCATGATTACAACAGATATGTACCTCAAATTCTTTTTTATTCAAATTTTGCGCTATGTTCAACAAGACCTGTCCACTGCCAGCGGTATCAAAATTCGGAATGGTGAAAAGTATCTTTATCCGACTCATAAACCAAGTTTCCTGAAAAATCGTTTCTTGATATTTGCCATCAACTTCAACACTTTCCCATCGTTTGGTTTATTTGCCATCATTTTTCCAGCGCTTTTAGCCGCCTGAAAAACATTCAGTGTTGCCCCTTCCAATAAGTGCTGCGAATTCAATGCTGCTTTATAATCCGCTTTTGTCAAAATATGTGAATACTCATAATACAAACTACGAATCAACTCTCTTGATGCTTCAAATTGCTTCATTTTATCAGCGGTTAGCGAGTTTCTATTAGCGTTCCTATCCATTCTGACAAGTGGCACGTTGAGTCCAGCAATCTGCGCATGCAGTGAAAAGCGAACGATGTACGTCCAATCAACGCCTAGACTCGGGTAATGCTGCGTGAAATAAAGTCCTTTATTTTGGTGGACAGACTTCCTGAACATCATGCAAGTATTGACCACCTTGATTTGCTCAATATAGTTCAGTTTGAACATCTCAATTTTATCTGTAGGGTATTGTTCGCCCTTCACAAGAATTTCAGGAAACCTAAAAACTACTTTATCATCGGCTACATGTTCCCCAATTCCGGAAACCAAGCCCACCGCTGGGTGGCTATCCAAATATTCTACCTGCAATTTCAATCGCTCAGGATAATACCAATCATCCTGCTCTGCCACAGCTATGTACTCACTATCAGTATGACAAGCACTGACCAAGCGGTTCATGGTTCTGCCCAGTCCCATGTTTTCTTCATTTCGAATTATCTTAATCCGCACATCTTTGATGCTTGTCAAAATATCCTCTGAGCCATCAGTAGTACCATCGATACAAGCAATCAGCTCGAAATTTCTATATGATTGTGCCAACAGACTCTCCACCGTTTTTTTTAACGTTTTCTCTCCGTTATAAATTGGCAATATGATAGATACTTTTGCGCTCATTTTATACCTTCTATTCCACTAGTACTTTATTAATCACGTTTAAAATTTTAGGTGCTAATACGGAAACGTCAAACATGGTTGTTACTTTTTCTGCCGCTACTTTTCCTTTGGATGCCATCTCTTCGGGATTATCCATTAGCGCCACAATCTTTTTTGCCATAGTCGCAACATCCAGATACGGTACTACAAACCCTGCATCCTGTTCTACAAATTCAGGAATTCCGCCAGCACCTTCAAAGCAAATAATCGGATGACCCAAAGAAGCATTTTCCAAACAAACCAATGGAAATGGATCTTCCCGCGACACCATCACAAATGTATCAAAAAGCTGAAAATAATCTACCGGATTTTTCACTACAGGAATGAACTTTACATCGTCAGACAAGCCTAATTTTTGCAAATCATAAGCCATCCATTTATAGATTTTGGCATTCACATCTGCTCCTACCCAAATGAAGTAGACGGGTTTAGTAGGGTTTAACGCCTTCACCGCACCTGCTAGCTGAACAAAGATATCCACCCCTTTTCTAATAATAATATTACCTGACGCTCCCACAATAAAAGAATTACCAGGGTCGATATTCAATGATTTAAGTAATTCGTTTTTATCTAAAGTAATGCTCTTTTGCTTAAATGAGTCTGTATTTACAAACGAATGCACCACTGCTATTTTATCACTTGGCAGTGCGTGATTCGCTATTAAGTTGTCTTTTACCGCCTTTGAAGCAGTAATGAAAAAATCAGTATGCGCTTTTACTACTTTTAGATTATGCTCCCCAAAATTCCTAATTACTATCTCTAGCTCATGAATATGGGTGATTAGTTTGGCATT
>CAYRIF010000093.1:3657-7533 GCA_964424205.1 uncultured Roseivirgaceae bacterium
CTAAAACCCCTTCCTTAGAAACAAGAATCACAAATTCTATTGGTGAAGATTTTTTGAACCACTTGATAATGTCAAGCAGCATCAACGGTGCGCCCGTCCGAGATGCATCGTGACTCACAAATAGTATTTTTTTACCCATCAATTCTATTTGTTATTTCGTTGAAAAAATATTTTTGACAAAACCATACAACGGATACACCGCATTTTTCTTTCTCATTTTATGATAAATAGCCTTTTGTTCCTCATTTAACCATTTAGGATCAGTCGCCTCGAGGCATCTTTTCACCAGAGACCTATCTCCCAAAGAATCATATTTTTTAGCATTAAAACACATCATCCCATGAATCATTTTTGTAATTAGTTCCTTGTCTCCTGCCTTGTACTCATATTTAAACTCAAAACCCCTATCTATCTTTCCTCCTTTTATAGTGTCCAAAATCTCTGCTTGCTCCTTCAAACCATACTGCATGGCAAGGGTGTAAAATATCGTGTATAACTCGACAGAAAATAAATTGGAAGCATGTTGGTCTGTTTTTGAATCGGAATGCACCCTGAAATGTGCCAACACATCGTTGATATTTTTGATATGCTCATCGCCAAAGGTCAAGAGGAACTTAATCCAAATATCCTGATCCATCACATAATTAAAATAGGAATCTAATCCTCCTAATGCCTTAATTTTGTCCAACCTAAAAAAAGTAGAAGGTTGATGATTTCTACACTGATAAAGTTTCTCAGGCAGGTCATTAAATTCCCTCGGCCCAATATCCTTCTCTTCCCAAACGCCACGGTCATCAAAAAGGCGATAGTAAGCAGATACAGCCCACACATCCGGCGACCTGAAATGCTCTGCTAATATTTTAAAACAATCTTTTGAATAATAATCATCACTATTAATCCAGTTAAATACATCACCGGTACACTTTGCCAAACCTTTGTTAAGTGCATCTGTCTGCCCATCATCCTTTTCACTTACCCAATAGGTGATCCATTGATTGTATTTTTCTAAAATAGATTTTGTCTCATCCGTGCTACCACCATCGGTCACTATGTATTCTAAATTCGGATAATTCTGAAGCAACACCGCACGGATTGTCTCCTCAATATATTGCCCTTGGTTGTAAGAAGGTGTTACGATTGACATTTTAGGCCATTCTTTAGCAACATCATAGGTTGCGGGAGACAGTTCTTCTGTCCAAGGAAATCCTGTTTTTCCTTCCGGTGGTTTTGGTAATACTTCTAATAGTCCCAATTTTTTTTGTTTTGGCAGTTAAAATAGAAAGAATGCAATTAATAATTGTAAAAATACAATCTATCTGTACTTATCAAAGCATAATTTACGATTAAAAATTACATGTATGTTAGAGATGCTCTAACGCATAATTATAGATTTTATAATCTAGCGCATTTCTTTCTTTGAATTGATCAATTGCCGTTTTAGATAATTGGTGTTCTTGCCCATCCCTTTTGGTACGATTCATCAAAGGCACCTTTATAGGTCTTTTGTTTAATTTTTGTGCCAATATATTTAACGAGCGTTGTAGCTTCTCGGTAACACCTATAAAAAAATAGCGCTCCAATGCTTCTAGATAGTTTGACGCATCACATGGGATTCTATTGGCAATGTAATTGGGCTCTCTGTTCGTCAAATGCTCTTCCAGCGTGACATTTATATTTCCGCCTCTTTTTCTTTCAAAATAGTAAAGCGAAATCATCAACTGCAGCGGATCTCTTATAAAAGTAAAAATCAGATACTTCTCTTTTTCTTTAAGTATTCTTGGGTAGCGTTGATGCAAATAATTTCCTTCCCATTCAAAATGACTACACAAGCAGTATTTAGTATTTAACCTATTTAAATCAATCTTATTATTGAGGTAAAACTCAGCCCTTGGCGTTAACTTGATACCAGGGCGATAGTCATTCACGAGATAAAACCAATGCATCAAAGCCTCATTGATACTTGAGCCACCGCACTTAGGCATGTGATGAAACACAGCCACCGGGTACTTTGCAAAATATATATTCAACTCTGAATTTGTAAAAATTCTTATCGATTGATTGATTTTCCTTATCGGTCGCAATTGGTATAAGATTTTTTTGATGGAATCTATCATTTAATATGATGGTGGTTTTGGTTAATTTTCAATATCATGAAGATAACTTATTTAAAATATTTACTTTCGTATGATTATTACAATATACACAAATAATGTCAAAAATTTCCTTTATTTCAAGAGTAAATCCGCTCAATATTGAAAAATATTCCGGCTCCACCTATCACATCAACCAAGCGCTCATAGAAAGCGGGTTCGAAATGAATTATATCTATGATTTTCCTGAAACACATTGGCGCCTGCTCCGATGGAAGCGTGATTTTTACAAAAAAATATTTAATAAACGATATTTAATCGATCGCTCACCAACAAGAATCAATGCTGCAGCTCATAAAATACAAGAAAACTTAAAAAATAAAGAGGCAGAAGTAGTTTTCAGTGAAAGCTCTTTGAGTATTTGTAAACTTAAAACAAATCTCCCCATCGTATTTTATACCGACTCTACTTTTGCGAGCATGGTCGGTTATTACACTGAATTCTCTAATCTAAGTAGGGAAACTATAAAGAACGGGATGCTTTTCGAGAAATTAGCATTAGAAAACTGCACCAAAGCCATATACACGTCTGAGTGGGCAGCTAATTCTGCCATGAAAGATTTTGGCATTGCGAGTAGCAAAATTGAAGTAGTACCCAGGGGCGCTAACTTTCAAGTACAGCGAGATATGAAAAGCTTTCAACAAATATTGGCAAACAAAAAACACGACATATGCCACCTGCTATTTGTGGGGAAGGATTGGGAAAGAAAGGGCGGTGATTTTGCGGTCAATGTGGTTAAACAACTTAATGAAAAAGGTATTCCAGCTAAACTAACCGTTGTCGGTTGTCAGCCCACAATCAATGAATCTTCAAAATCATTTGTCAATATTCAAGGGTATTTGAACAAAAATAATCCCGATGACTTGGCGAAAATGATAGCATTATACGACCGTTCCCATTATTTCTTATTGCCCACTTACGCCGAATGTTTTGGGATTTCCTTTTCTGAAGCTGCTGCCTTTGGATTGCCCAGCATAGCTTTCGACACAGGCGGTGTAGGCTCTGCTGTTGTCAATGGCAAAAATGGACAATTATTTGATCTGAAAACCCATGAAAATGCATTCTCGGATTTTATCACCCAAAATTTCACAGATACAACTGCGTATAACGCGCTAGCAATATCTTCATTTCAGGAATATCTCACTCGGTTGAACTGGGATGCTTCTGGCAAACGGTTGGCTGAGATTATTGGTAACGTAATTCAGTAAATCACCGATCTTGTATACTTTTCAGGTATTCCTCTGCCGTCATAATTGGTGTTTTTGAGAGTTTAAAATCCTTTCCATTTCTTGTAATCAAAATATTACTGTTTGACTTCAAAGCACTAAAGTATTGAAGAGAATCTTCAAAATCCGAAAATTTAGAATTAAGTCCTTTTTCAATAATTAATTCATCCAAATCACATATTTCTGATATGATTTTAAATTTCCTAAGCTTGGCTTTTGAATTTTCTGAATTTTCATACTTTTCCAAAAAATAACTAACCGTAGCATAAGATAATGCCGAGGCAACCAGTATAACGTGACCTTGATCAGCAAGAGTGGCAATTTTTGCAATTGAATTATAAAAAGGGATCCGCTCTCCTAATAAATCAAGCATTACATTGGTGTCAATAAATAATCGAGTTTTCATCCGCTTTACTTATATTTTTCCTCCAAGTGATTTGAATAATGGGTTTTATAATCCAAATCTGCCGGTATGCTTATTCCAGAAGCCATACTTTTAA
>CAYRIF010000093.1:7543-12376 GCA_964424205.1 uncultured Roseivirgaceae bacterium
AAGGAGAAATTTGGATTTCACTTTCTTTAGGCAAATCCCTTTGATCAATTAGGGATTTAAGATAGGATTCAATTAACCTAGATAAACTTCTTTTATGCAAAGAAGCGTACTCTTTGGCCCGTTCAATGACATACTTATCCAGTTTTAAAGTTAGCTTTTTATCCATAATAATAAATTCATACGTACGAATATAACAAAATTATCCGTATAATAAAAATTAATGAAGAAAAAACTAGGGAAAACCTACCAATCAATCGGCCCATAGTCCTTCAAGAACTTACCGCACCAGTGCTTTCCCGTATTAATGCCATCAAATAAGGGATCCATCACACGTGCCGCGCCGTCCACAATATCTAATGGCGGCTGAAAATCATGCACTTCTTCCTTCTTCTTTGCTAATTCTGCTGGATCCTCGTCTGTCACCCAGCCAGTATCTACGGCGTTGGTATAAATACCATACTTTGCGAAATCAGATGCCGAAGTGAGCGTCATCATATTCAATGCAGCCTTTGCCATATTGGTATGTGGATGGCGGGCTTCTTTATGAAAACGGTGAAACTTTCCTTCCATCGCCGTGACATTGATGATGTGCTTCATTCCTGTATTTTCCTTTTTCATCAGGTTCACCAGCCGATTACACAACACAAAAGGAGCTACGGAATTAACCAATTGTACTTCTAGCATTTCATTGGTCTGAATTTCTCCTAATTTCAAACGCCAACTATTCGTTTTTCTTAAATCTACTTGTTGCAAATCTGCATCTAATTTTCCTTCCGGAAAAATCTCTTCAGCCGTGAGCGAATTATCAATACTGTAGGGAATTTGTGTTAATTTGGCGGAAGCACGCAAGCCAATACCCAATTGTTTTCCATGCCAACTAACTGGCAGATTCTTGTCCTCGCCTTCGGCAAAACCTAAGCTTAACGTCCTCAGCTCACTCAGACAGGCATCATGGTCTGCTAACAGCAGCTGTGCAAACTTTGGTAATTCGCCAATAGCGCATTCCTCATTTTCCATCAGGTGTTTGTAAAAACCCGCCGGGCGTCTCACCGTTTGCGCTGCATTATTAATCAACACATCCAATCGGTCATACTGCTGCTCTATGAAATTACAAAATATCTCTACACTGGGAATATGTCTCAAATCCAATCCATGGATTTTCAGTCGATGTCCCCATTTTTCAAAGTCAGCTTCTTTGGCATAACGCAATGCCGAATCCACAGGAAATCTAGTGGTAGCGATGACCGTAGCACCTGCCCGCAACATCATCAGCGTGATGTGGTAACCAATTTTAAGTCTTGAGCCGGTCACCAAGGCTACTTGCCCCGTGAGATCAGCTGTTTGGTATCGCTTGGCATAATTGAAGTCTCCACAATCCTTGCACATGGTATCGTAAAAATGGTGCAGTTTGGTGAATAACTTTTTGCACACGTAGCAATTTTGTGGAGATTTCACTTCAATCTCTTGCTTTGCTTCTTCGCCTGTCAATTCAATCATGGAAGGTGCAATAAAAATGGTAGCATCCCGCGCACTCCTGATGCCAGTTTCGTTACGTGCGTGTTTGTCCCGTTCCCTGATTTTTCTTTTCTCTGCCTTCTTCGCTTCCTTTTTTCGCCTTGAAAACTCCTCCCTGCTCGGTCTAGAAAGCTTTCCTGCTGCCATGATTAATGCGAGGCGCTTGTCCTTAGATATTTCAAATATTTGATTGGTATCAGCATTCAACTGCTCCAAAACAGTCGTGCACAAGTCTATCTCTTCTTTGGTTAGCTTTTTGGGGACTCCTTTCTCTTCCTGATTTTTTGCCATCAATACATATTTTAAAGCCACAAAGTTATAATATGTATTAAACTCCTACAGTAAGAAAACAGAAGAATATATTCCCTAAGTTTAGAGCTTCATGAAAGACACCCTCAAACAACTACCACAACTCGCCAAGGAAAAACAACAGGAGCATAAAAAGCTTTTTGCCAAACTGAAGAAAAAAAAACCAAAGCAACTGGATATAACCATGCAAAAACTGCATGACGAGGAATTTCGAAAGACCGATTGTCTGACTTGTGCCAACTGTTGCAAAACTACGGGGCCGCTTTTTACCAATAAGGATATAGAAAGAATTGCCAAACAGCTTCGCATGAAGCCACAACAGTTTATCCAACGGTATTTACACATTGATGAGGACAATGATTTTGTGTTGCAAAGTGTTCCCTGCACATTCTTGGGCGTTGATAATTACTGTGCAATATATGATGTCCGACCAAAGGCTTGCAGGGAATATCCACATACCAATCGGAAGAAGTTTTATCAGATAGGAAATCTCACCATGAAGAACGTTGCCATCTGTCCTGCTGCCTATAATATTGTCGAGCAATTGAAGGAAGTTAAATTTTAATATATTTGTATCACATTTTTTGGCAGCCATGGCACCCACTATCATTCTTCTCGCTTTAGCAATATTTATCCTGACAACTATATATTTTGCCTTAAGAACCACCATCAGTTATTATGCGAAAGGGCAATTTAACAGGTATCTCATCAACAGAAAAATTAAGCCTTCCTACAAAAAAATATTGATTGCTTACTTCAGGTATTACCATACACTTAGCGACAAAAACAAACTTCATTTTGAGAAAAGGGTACAGAAATTTATCGATATCAAACGATTCGACCCCCGTGGATCATTCACAAAAGTAACAGATGAAATGGTAGTTTTAATAGCGGCATCTGCCATACAACTCACTTTTGGTTATCCGGGTGTTTACTTCAAGCATTTTTGGAGAATCCTTATATATCCTGAAAATTACTACTCTAAAATCACGCAACATTATCACAAAGGAGAAGTAAACTCCAGAGGATTTATCGTTTTATCTTGGGAGCATTTTTTAAAAGGTTATATGGATACTGGTGACGGCATTAACCTAGCCTTGCATGAAATGGCCCATGCACTGCGACTAGAAAATTCAATAAAAAATGATGAGTATGATTTCATTGACCATGCGGCGTTAAAGGAATTTGATAGGTTGGGAAAATTAGAAACAGCCAAAATACATAAAGGAACGGCGAATTTCTTTAGAAAATATGCCTCCCAAAATCCCGACGAATTTTTCTCCATTGCCATAGAAAATTTCTTTGAAAGGCCTTTAGCATTTAAGGCACATAATCATGCGCTTTATATGGCCACTGCCAAAGTACTGAGACAAAATCCATTAGAGTAGCGCCATTATCGGACTAGTTCCGATATCCCCAAGAAGCATTATGAAGACAAATAATAGGTCTTTTATATTTAGAAGAAAGTCCTAATATATATTCTGCCATATTATTTACTATTACCACACAAGCAATTACTTTTGCAGGATGCTTGCAATTAATAACTTATCATACTACATCGGTAGTCGTGCACTTTTTGAAAATGCCTCTTTACATGTCAAACCAAAAGACAAAATAGGGCTCATAGGACTCAATGGTGCGGGAAAATCCACACTACTGCGGTTGATAGACGGGGAATACCTTGCTGATGCAGGTGAAATAAGTAAAAGCAGAGAATGTACCATCGGCTTTCTAAACCAAGACCTGCTGTCTTACCAGTCACAAGACAGCATCTTAAATGTAGCGATGCAGGCATTCCAAGAGACCCTTGACATTCAGCATAAAATAGAGGCCGTTATCAAACAAATGGAAACCAATTACGAAGATAAATTGGTAGACAAACTTACCAAGCTACAAGAACGGTTTGAAGCAAATGATGGGTATGTAATCCAGTCCAAGGCAGAAGAATTGCTAGAAGGGATCGGTTTTAAAACCGTTGATTTACAGCGACCTCTTTCCGAATTCTCAGGAGGGTGGCGTATGCGGGTGATGCTTGCCAAATTGTTACTTGAAAAGCCTTCACTCCTCATGCTTGATGAACCTACTAACCACTTGGATTTGCCTTCCATCCAATGGATAGAAAATTACCTAAGAAACTATGAAGGTGCGGTTATTGTCGTTTCTCACGATAGGGAGTTTCTAAACAATACCGCAAAACAAATTGTAGAAGTTGACCAGCAGCAACTTAATTTCTACAATGGCGATTATGCTTTTTACACAAAAGAAAAGGCAATGAGAACAGAAATTCAGCAGGGCGCTTATGAAAATCAACAGCAGATGATTAAGCAAACCGAACGGTTTATTGAGCGCTTTCGAGCCAAAGCAACCAAAGCAAAACAGGTGCAATCACGGGCAAAGGCACTCAATAGATTAGACAGGGTGGAGGAAGTTGCCAGTGCTAACAAGCAAGTGAACTTCAAATTTGACTTCAAGCAAAAATCAGGGAGATTCATCAGCACATTAGAGAATATTTCCAAATCGTATGGCGATTTAGAAATACTAAGAAACACAGGTGCCATCATAGAAAGAAGCGACAAAATCGCATTGATTGGCGCCAACGGAAAAGGAAAATCTACCCTCCTCAGGATTATCGCAGGCGACGAAAAACATGAAGGAAAACACCAAGAAGGTTTTAACGTGAACATGGCATTCTATGCACAGCACCAATTGGAAGATTTGAATGTGGACAATGAAATATTAGAAGAACTAAAACAGGCAGGAAGCGGCAAAACTGAAATGGAATTGCGAAGTGTCTTAGGTTGTTTCCTATTTTCAGGCGATGATGTTTTCAAAAAAATCAAGGTGCTGTCAGGTGGAGAGAAATCTAGGGTAGCACTAGCAAAAACATTGATTTCAGAAGCCAACTTCCTGATCCTAGACGAACCAACCAATCACTTGGACATGGTGTCAGAAAACATCCTTATTCAAGCCTTGCAGCAATACCAAGGCAGCTATGTAATTGTATCTCAC
>CAYRIF010000094.1:0-12348 GCA_964424205.1 uncultured Roseivirgaceae bacterium
GGTCGTTTTTTTTGCGGTAGGCTTTGAAACCACCGCCCCCGCAAATGCCTTATCGGTGATTCATTCGGCACGGAAGGGATTAGATAATTATAGTATTTTAGCCTCTCACGTATTAGTACCGCCAGCCATTGAGAATGTGATGGAAGATCCTGACAGTCATATTGATGGGTTTTTAGCGGCAGGGCACGTATGCACAATCATGGGAAATTTTGAATACTACCCACTAGTCGAAAAGTACAAAGTACCAATAGTGGTCACAGGATTTGAGCCCTTAGACGTGTTACAGGGCATTTTAATGGTAGTTAGACAACTTGAAGGTAAAAAAGCTGAAGTAGAAAATCAATATGCAAGAATTGTAAGAGAGGAAGGTAATTTAGAAGCTCAAAAAATGATTTATGAGGTCTTTGAGGTGACTGATAGGCTTTGGCGTGGCATGGAAGTCATACCGATGAGTGGTTACAAAGTAAAAGACAAGTATGCCAGTTTTGATGCAACACTTAAATTCCATGTAGATATACCTGAAGCCGAAGAAAACCAAGATTGCATCGCCAGTGAAATAATGAAAGGTATTAAGAAACCATTTGAGTGTCCAGAATTTGGGAAAAAATGTAAACCTACCAATCCGCTTGGTGCCCCCATGGTCAGTAGCGAAGGTGCTTGTGCTGCTTACTTTCACTATTCGGGTTTGGTGGAAAGTTAGATTAGCATTCTGATATAATCAGCAATCTGCTGATTATAAATATATTAATCCTACTAATTTAAAAATATTAACCCCGTAAAACAGGAATCAAACTCCTGTTTTACAGGGTTAATTTATATTTAATTTTGAAAACAGACTAATCTATTGTTAAGACATTGTATATTTAACCATGTAAATCCGGAATTGTACTCCTGTTTTACAGGGTAAAATATAAAACAATGAATATAAAACGAAAATTAACAAAAGATATAAAATACAGTATCAAAAAGATACCTGTCACCGCAATTATTGGAGCCAGACAGGTTGGGAAAACAACACTTGCTAGAAGCATCTTAAAAAAACACACGAGTACTACATATTTAGATTTAGAAAAGCAATCTGATTTAAAAAAATTAGATGAAATAGAAGTTTTTTTAGAGATGAATAAAAATACTGATTTAATTTGTATTGATGAAATTCAATTAAAACCAAATTTTTTTAGTGCGTTACGTAGTTTTGTAGATGAAAACCAAAAAGCACGCTTTTTAATATTAGGATCATCAACGCCAAAATTATTACAGCAAAGTTCTCAAACTTTAGCTGGTAGAATTTTTTATCATAAATTAAGCCCTTTTAACTATTTAGAAATTAATAAAATTAAAACATTGAATGAATATCATTTGCAAGGTGGCTTCCCAAAAAGTATTTTACATAAAGAAAAATTCGCATTCAATTGGTTAGAAAATTTCATCACTACTTTTTTAGAAAATGATATGCTAATGTTCAACGTTAATTTCCCATCAAAAACAATTCATCGACTATGGATAATGCTCGCTCATCTTAATGCACAAATTTTAAAATATGCAATGCTTTCTAATTCAATGGGCATTGATGCAAAAACTGTTAAAAGTTATATTGCTGTATTAGAACACACATTTATGATACGTATATTACAACCTTATCATATCAATATTAAAAAAAGATTAATTAAATCTCCTAAAATATATATAAGAGATACTGGTATTTTACATACCTTACTAAATATAAAATCGTATGTCAATCTATATAATAACCCATATTTTGCTGCTTCCTGGGAATCTTTAATAATTGAAAACGTAATAGAGAGATTTAATAAATTTGATGCATATTTTTATAGAACTGCTGATGGTGCTGAAATTGATTTGGTATTAATTAAAGGCTTACAAGTTATAGCAGTAGAAATAAAATCCAGTTTAGTGCCAAAATTAAAAAAAGGTTTTTGGACAGCCATTAAAGATATAAAAGCAACCAAATCATATATCATTGCACCTGTCAGAGAAATTTACCCCTACAAAAATAATGTGATGGTTTATCCGCTAAAAGAATTTTTAAAATTAAATTTAAAATGAAAATCCTATTCATCACAGATGCTTTTAACGGTATGGCACAACGCCTTTGGATTGAGTTAGACCGACGCAATCACGAAGTGCAAGTTCATATTCCTACAGCTACCGATGAAACAATTAGTGCAGTGAATGAATATGGGCCAAGACTAATAATAGCACCATTTTTAACATCAAAAATCCCTAAAGAAATTTACGACAAATACGTTTGCCTCATCGTACATCCAGGTATTAAAGGTGATAGAGGCGCGTCATCATTAGATTGGGCAATTTTACAAGAAAAAAAAACGTGGGGAGTCACCATTTTACAAGCTGCAGAAAAAATGGACACCGGCGCTATTTGGGCCAGCAATAAATTTGAAGTACGTGCGGTAACAAAAGCTGAAATCTATAGAGATGAAGTGACGCAGATGGCAAGCATTGGAATTTTACAAGCAATAGAAAATTTTGAAAGCGCCGATTTTATACCAGAAGAACTAGATTACTCAAACAACAATATCACAGGAAAGTGGAATCCAAAAACCACACAAAAAGATTATGCGTTTTCTTGGGATAATGATGCGATGAGTATCATTAGAAAAATTAATGCAGCAGATAGCTCGCCAGGCGTTTTGATATCGCTATTCAAAAAAAAATATTATGCCTACGGTGCACATTTAGAAGACCATTTAAAAGGTAAAGCAGGGGAAATTATTGCCCAAAGAAATCATGCAATTTGTATAGCAACAATAGATAAAGCCATTTGGCTTACACACCTCAAAGCAACCAATAACACTGCTATTAAACTACCAGCAAGTATTTGCTTAGGTAACAAAGCCGCTGCAATAATTCAATCTGAATTAGACCCTTTTACTATAGTCAATGGAAATACGTGGCAAGAAATAAGATTTGAAGAAAGACAAGGTGTTGGCTATATCCATTTTGATTTTTATAATGGCGCAATGAACACAAACCAGTGTAATAGACTTAGAGAAACCATCATAACTGCCAAAAGAAAAGTAAAATTAATTGTTCTCATGGGTGGACAAGATACTTGGTCGAATGGCATTCATCTCAACGTTATTGAAAATGCGAATAACCCTGCCGATGAATCATGGGAAAATATTAACGCCATGGATGACTTAATATTAGAAATCATCACTTCAACATCGCATTATATTATTTGTGCATTGCAAGGAAATGCTGGGGCGGGCGGTGTTTCATTGGCACTAGCAGGTGATAAAGTCATTGCGAGAAATGGTATCGTTTTAAATCCACATACTAAAAATATGGGCTTGTTTGGATCAGAATACTGGACCTATTTATTGCCGAAACGTATTGGTATTGAAAAAGCCAATAAATTTACCGAAGAATGCCTTCCTTGGGGTGTTTCCATGGCAAAAGACATTGGCTTAATTGATGATATCCATGGTGAAACCATTGTAGAATTTAGTACTTTTGTTCAACAGCAAGCAGATAGTATTCTAGCATTATCCTATTTTGACAAGCTGCTAAAAGCCAAGCAATTTCAGCGAAGAAAAGACGAGATGAATAAGCCGTTGGAAAACTATCGTCAAGAAGAATTAACAAAAATGAAAGCCAATTTTTATGAAAACAATCTTAACTATAACCATAAAAGATATTGTTTTGTACACAAAATAACTGATGAAACAAGTGATATTGCAGAGAACCTTTACAGCAGCCGAAGAAATATTTACCGCAAAAGAAAATGGGAATCGATAAATTATAAAGATAAGAATGAGTGATAAGAAATATGTAAAAATGCAATTGCAATGCCCCATGCCAAAAATAGATTTTGACGTGATTACATTAGGACACGGTAGTGGAGGCGTCTTGACAAATAAACTACTGGATAGTGGCGTTTTTGATTTGCTAAGTAATGATATCTTGGACGAAAGGCATGATGGGGCTTTTATAGAAATGAATGGGAAATTAGCCTTTTCCACAGATAGCTTTTTGGTCTCACCAATTTTTTTTCCAGGCGGCAATATTGGTGAATTGGCAATAAATGGCACCGTCAATGATCTAGCAATGTGTGGTGCCATTCCTAAATATTTGTCGCTAAGTTTTATAATAGAGGAAGGGCTCACGATGAAGGAGTTTTGGGAAATCTTAACCTCCATAAAATTTGCCTGCGAAAAAGCTGGTGTACAAGTAGTAACCGGTGACACAAAGGTAGTTGAAAAAGGTAAAGGTGATAAAATTTTTATCAATACCTCAGGCATTGGAACCATACATTCCAAAGCATCCATCAGCGAAAAAAATATCAAAACAGGAGATAAGATTATTGTGAGCGGCAATATTGCCTCGCACGGTATGGCAATCATGTCAGTAAGGGAGGGCTTGGAATTTGACTCTGAAATTCAAAGTGATACCACCAACCTGAATCATACAATTATCCGCTTAATTGAAAAATTTGGGGATACTATCCACTTGTTAACTGATCCAACAAGGGGTGGCGTTGCTACAGTTTTAAAAGAAATTGCCATGTCTTCAGAAATAGGGATTGAGATAAAGCAACGTGACTTACCAATGGAAACACAAGTAGAAGGTGCATGTGAATTATTGGGATTAGACCCTTTATATGTTGCCAATGAAGGACTATTTTTAAGTTTTGTTGCCGCAGCAAAGGCTGATGAGTTTCTAAATTATTTACATGAAGATGAAAACGGACGAAACGCAAAAATTATTGGAGAAGTAGTAGCCGACCACCCAAAACAAGTAATCATGGAGAGTGCCATAGGAGGCAAACGTGTAATCAGCATGCTTCCAGGTGAACAATTACCGAGGATTTGTTAAGTCATGAATTATAAGACATTAGGAGCGCACGTAACAAATTCAAGAATTTTCAAAGGCTCAAGAAAAAAACCATTTTTAGCCCCTAGAGGTATTTTTGTCTCAAATAACACAATGGTTGTTTCTGATACTGGTCAAAATAGGGTCTTCATTTGGAATAGTATCCCAACATCAGAATACCAAGATCCAGATGTAATATTAGGACAGCTCTCCGTGGATGAATCGGGACGAAATTCAGGTGGCAATGTCACGGCAAGTACCTTGCATTATCCATCAGGAATATGGACAGATGGAAAAATACTTATTGTCAGTGACGCCTGGAATCATAGGGTATTGATTTGGCACAGTATGCCCACAGAAAATGCGCAACCCGCCGATGTGGTTTTAGGACAAGAAAATTTTGAAGCAAACCTGCCTAACGTGAAAGGAATAGGAAGTGACCCCACATCACAAACGTTAAACTGGCCTTATGGCGTTTTTTCAGATGGAAAAAACCTATGGATAGCTGATACTGGCAATAGAAGGGTAGTATTTTATAAAACCATTCCAACTGAAAATTATCAACCGGCAGATAAGGTTATTGGTAAGCCAAATTTTAATACAAGAGACTATGAAAATAATGAGCCTATCTGGCCTTACTCAATAAAAGTAAGCGCCAAAGGACAGTTAGCAATTGCTGACACCCAATGCTATAGAATACTGATTTGGAATAATAAAACTGATGCCTTTACAAAGCCTGCTGACATAATTATCGGACAAGAAAATTTCGATAATGCCGGACAAAATCAATTCCGATTAGCCCCAGAAAATAATACGTTGAATTGGACTTATGATGCTTGCTTTTATCATGATGGCATACTAATTAATGACACCGGTAACAGTCGAATTCTGGGGTTCGATAGCATCCCGAGTAAAAATAATGAACCTGCTAACTTTCTAATTGGAAGACCTGATTTCAATACGAGTAGCGAGTATAAGGAGAATATGCTTGGCACGCAAAGTGCCATTTACTGGCCTTTTTCAATCATCACTGAAAAAGATCATCTGTATATCGCCGATACAGGCAATCACCGGGTGGTTATTTGTGAATTATGCATTAACCCGAAGTATTCACCGTTTTAACAAAATACTTTTGTAACTTACTTATTATCAGATAATTACCCGGCAATTCGCTGAAAATCAAATAGCCCAAATTTGGGATGCTTGCAATTATCTTGGCGCATCTGCTTCGCCTGCCTGCCGGTAGGCAGGTTGCAAAACCCTCGAAATATGTCCATATATCTTCGATTTTTTCCCGATGGCTATCGGGATCACATATACACCAAGCTAATCACATGAATATTCCGGGTTAATACCATTTTAACATCCAAATGCCGTATATAATCCGTTTCTTTCCTGCCCGATGGCAGGCGGGTTCGCCCATGTATCTTCATAAAATTAAACCGTAGCTACGGCTATGCTTGAATTTTATGCATCACCTGAACAAAAAATAATTCAAATTATTTATACGTCATTTAAAATTAAAATGGTATAAGAAATAACCAATACAATCCAATCAGGATGGCAAAAAGACCACCTGCAAAGCGGATTCCCTTTAAAAAAAGTGTATTGTGTTCTTGCTTTGAGTATGAAGCGATTTTTCCAACAATTAGCGCATAAGCCGACATTGCCAAAATAGTACCAATACCAAAGCCGAAAACATACTGCACTCCCTCAAAATTAGTTTCAAAACTAAGTACTGGCAATAACAATAGAAAATGAGCCACCCCTGCCAGACCATGAATAAAACCAATACCAAAAGAAGAAATTATATGCTGCTTTATGACTTTGTGATGCGTATGATGATGTCCATTTTCGTGGTCGTGTTTGTGAATATGTACATATGGTTTTTCCGCATTGTGGAAATGCGGATGTTCATGTCTTTTTTGCTCATTAAAAATACGATAGAACGCCCACAAGCCGACACCTATTAATACAATACCCACCAGTTGCTCACTATGAGCAGATATTGCTTCTATAGGGATGTATTCTTTAAATATTAAGAATAAAACCCCTATTAATAACATGCCAAAAAGATGACCCATTCCCCATGCCAAGCCCACCTTCCATGCTTTTCTCTCCGACTCAATCGCCAGTGGTGTAACAGCAGCCAAATGATCCGGCCCTGAAATAACATGTAACATAGACGCAAGCGTACCTGCAAAAAGAGGAAATGTAATCACCACCCACCATTTATAATTGTAAAAGGGAAATATATATATAAATCAGCAATTAAAAGAATCGTATCTGCGTTGCCTTTACATAATTATTCCTAGGATACCCAATCCTCAGCCTGATGCATGGTATAAAAATATCCAACACTGATGTGGTCAGCAAAGTCATTGATATTTGCACCTAGTTTTTTGGCAAACATTTCATTAAAAACATTTTCCGAAAGCACCATCCCTACTTTCTTCACACCTATTTTATACCCTTCAGGTATTAAATACTCGTTGACCCATTTTTGGTCTTCCTGTGTGACCACTTTGGCATCGGTCATATCTGACAACCAGTTTTTTGCTTTGTGTAATTTGGCCGTTTCATAAGCCTTGGTCATGATTTCCCTATACTCCGAGCTTTTAACAAACCCTTTCCACACCATCACTACCGATTCTATTTCGCTGTTGTAAGTGAGCAATACTTTGTCATTGTCTATCACTATCATTATTTCATTTGTTTTATAAGCATGATTTTAACCATTCATGTGCTTCTTCTCTTGTTTTAAATCTTTCATTCAGTAAATCATTTTCACCTAGCGATGTCTTCACTTTGTCAACATAAAATCTAGCAAACACGTCTTTTGCTTCTACAACTGCTACTCTTTTCAAGCCCGCTTTAGCACATTTTGGAACAAACTCCTGCTTCATCCATTGTTGATACCCAGGAGAGGTAACACCTACATGCGTCATGTCAGACAACCATTCTGTCGCACTATACTTGATGAGGGCATCATATGCCAATTCCATCACTCCTTTATATGCATCAGATTTTATATGTCCTTTCCAATAAACCTCTATCGCATTGAGTGACTCATTAAATACCAATATTGCAGATTCATTGTTTAGTATTTCCATTTCATATATCCATTTTAACTTTACATTACAATACTAACTTTTATACCTCAAAAAATAATACTGATTTTGTCTCTAACATTACAAATGTTAGGGTGATTGTTAAATTTGACTAATTGGCTTAGACATAGTCATTGGTAATGTCGATATTTGGGCTTCAATTATCTTTCAGAATCAATTATGCCAAACTATTTTACAGGAAATGCGGATTTATTGTTTCATTTCAATCGGTTGAATTTAGAAGAAGCAACAAGTATTTTAGAAAGCGGATATTCTTATCAAGAAAAATTCCCTTTTGCCCCAAAAAATTACCCCGAAGCTTTAGAAAATTACAGAAATGCCATGGTGCTGGCAGGAGATATTGCTGGCAATTTTATTGCGCCCCGTTCTGCTCAGATTGATATGGATGGCTCACAACTAAAAGACGGGAAAGTTACTTATGCTAAAGGTTCTTCAGAATCTTATAAACAGCTGGCAGATGCTGGTTTTACTGGCACCATATTGCCGTATGAGTATGGAGGACTAAATTTCCCAGCAACCATTTACATGATGCTCATCGAACTCGTATCACGGGGGGATGCCGCCATGATGACCATGATTGGCTATCAGGATATTGGTGAAGCGATTAGTAAGTTTGGGACAAAGGAGGTATGCGAAGAGTATTTACCTAAATACATTTCAGGAGAACATATCGGCTCAATGGTCATGACCGAACCTGCGGCAGGGTCAGATTTACAAGCCATTCAATTAAAAGCCTACCAGGATGATGAAGGCAATTGGTTTTTGAAAGGCAACAAGCATTTCATTTCTAACGGCTGTGGTGACATGCTTTTGGTTTTGGCGCGTTCCGAAGAAGGAAAAAGCATGTTTGGTTTAAGTCTTTTTGCCTGTCACGGTGGTGAAAAAGTAAATGTAGTTCATGTCGAAGAAAAGATGGGGTTGCATGGGTCGCCAACTTGTCAGTTATACTTTGATGATGCGCCTGTCAAACTTGTAGGCAAGAGAAAACAAGGCTTACTTCATGTGCTGTATGTGCTAAATCATGCACGGTTTAGTGTAGCGGCGCAGGCGTTGGGTATTGCGGAAGCAGCTTACCATGAAGCCAATGAATATGCTAAAATTCGGGAGCAGTTTAATAAAATAATCTATAAAATGTCTCCCGTTGCCAATATGCTCATTGACATGCGCGTGGCAATAGAAAGCAGTCGTTCATTATTATACGCAGGGGCACAATGGCTAGATTTAAGGAATAACCTTGAAGAAAAAGTAGCGCATCTAAAAGCGGAAGGACAGCCTTTTGAGGAAGAGAAAAAAAGGTTTAATGAAGCTGCAAAAATGGTTGATTTATTGTCTCCATTGGCAAAATATGTCATTACTGAAATGGCCGTAAAAGCGTGCTACGATGCACAACAAATACATGGTGGCATGGGTTATATGCGAGAGATGAAGATAGAGCGGTTGGCCAGAGATGTCCGCATCACCACCATTTATGAGGGCACCTCTCAAATTCATATTCTAGGTGCCTCCAAAAATGTCATCAATGATATCCTTAAAGACTTCTTTGAGGAAAATGAAAAAAAGAATTTTGGAGAAAAACTATCATCTTCGTCGAACAAAATAAAGGAAATACGTGTCGTTTTTCTTGAAAGTTTAGCATTGGTCAAAGCACATGAAAGTATCGATTTTAGAACGGTCGCAGCAAAAGCACTAGTCGATATGTACGGTTATATATACACTGGCTATTTACTTTTAAATGAAGCCTATATCGCGGAAAGAAAAGGGCTAATTGCCAATAGATATATCAACAGCTCTCTAGCAAAATCACTGGCAAGCCTTGCCACTATAAAAAACAATCAATATGATGATTTAGACAATATAGATGAAATTTGCAATGTTTAATTTTCACTCGTTAGCCACTGCTTAGCAGCCTCTTCTGTTTTAAAAAACTCAATCTCGAATGGGGTCTGACTTCTAAAAATTTCTACTAGATATTTTACCCCGGCACTGTGTATTTCATTTTCGGATGTCAAAATGCCTACTTCTGCGTTTTTATCAATCTTCTTTTTGTACTGTTGCACATATTCTCTTACTACCTTGCCTCTAGCCGCATAACTCACATGCCCGGCTTGCGATTGATCCATAATCAAATGCTTACAGTTACAGGAAACCAGCAGTACAAGACCCTTCTCCCATATTTCAAAATATGCCTCATCTGTTATGTCTCCAATAAATCGGATAATAATAATATTGGCATCTTCGATATGAAGTATTTCTGAACTTTTAGAAGTAAATAACGCCTTCATAGAACTACGATGTTTCGTTACACCTTTCCAGATGTAATCATTTTCAGCTACAAAAACTCAATATAAAAAATATTATTTGTATTTGCAATAGCTACTGTTAGCCTGAGTTCAATTAATAATTTCTTCAACAATCTGAACAATTTCTGAATTTTTAGAACTAAATAATTCTTTCATAGCTTGTTACTTTTATTTATTGGCTATCCAACTAATTGCTTCTGCTTCATCACTAAAAAACTCAATGTTAAATGCCGCTAATTTTTGAAAAGTTTTTGCCAAATATTTCATGCCGGATTTATGTACCACACTGCCTGAAGTTAAAACAGCAACTTTTAGTTTCCTTCCAATTTCCTTTTTGATGGTGGGCAAATACTTTATCACCACCTTACTACGCGCCATAAAGCTAACATTTCCTATTTGAGATAGGTCAATAAGAAATAGCTTTGATGCCGTTTTTATAGCACATTCAATACTGTTATCCCAAATTTCAAAATATGCTTCATCAGACATATCACCGATAAATCGCATGACAATTATACCATCATTGCTTAGATGAGCAACTTTTCCGTTTTTTGAGCTGAAAAATTCTTTCATTGGTTAGTTCTTTTTTTAAGTTTATATATTGTTGGAAAGCCATTTAATAGCCTCTCTCTCTCTTCTTCAAAAAATTCTGTGTTTATTGAAGAAAACAAAGCCTTAAATGCTTTTACCATGTAGGTCACTCCAGACTTATTCACGATACTTTTTGAAGTCACTATGGCCGTTTTAAAGTCTGCACCTATTTCTTTTTTAAAGGCTGGTAAATGTTTAAGAATAACTTTACCCCGAGCACGGAAACTTATTTTCCCCACTTGCGATTGGTCAACCAAATGCTTTTTTACACCTTTCTCAAAGGTAAGTTCGAATACTTTTCTCCAAATCTCAAAATACGTTTCGTCCTCAATATCACCGATAAACCTGTACACAAGTACCTTTTTATCTTCTGTTAAGAGTATGTCTGCATTTTCTGAACTAAATAGTTTTTTCATAGGTTCATTTCTTACAATATTGCTTCACATAAAATGCCGCCTTGCTATCGCCTAGTCTTAACGCTTCTTTCCAGTCATCACAGGCTTTTTCATCATCCAGTTGATACCGGATATTCCCCCTGCTTTTAAAATAAGCTGATTTGCTACTATCTAGTTCAATGGCTTTTGATAAGTCCAAATATGCCTTTTTAGGATTATTGGTGGTTAACCTCAGGTTTCCCCTGTGGTAATATGCCACCGCATCATTTTCGTCCAAAATGATTGCCTTATTATAATCCTCCAAGGCTTCGCCGTTCTTTTTTATTTGCTCATACAATACCCCTCTATTCAAATAGGCATCAGGGTTGTCTGATTTAAGTTTTATGGCTGCCGTTAAATCTTCGATGGCGGGCTGCGCTTTTCCCATCAACATATATGCCTCTGCTTTGTACAGGTAAACTTCTGCCCCTGTGGTGCCTAACTCGATGGCGCTATCAAAATCAGCAATGGCAGGTGCGTATTCTTTTACTTTTATATAGGAGAGTCCTCTATTATAAAATAACTCCTTGGTGCGATATCCCTTATTGTCTGCTTTCCGATAGGCGCCTATTGCTTTTGAGAATTTTTCAAGCCTGAAATAAGACTCTCCTAGATAGAAAAATATCTTAGCACCAACTTCTCCTCCCAACCCTATAAGTTCTTCAAAATCGACCATACTTCCCTCAAAGTCTTCTAGAAAATACTTTGACCTACCCCTATTTTCAAATGCCTTGGCATATTCTGAATCTAACAGAATGGCTTGGTCATAATCTTCAATTGCTTCTTCATAGCGTTCTAGCAATTGTTTGGCTTTTCCTCTGTTATTGTAAATAATGGCAGTTTTATTTCCAAAATTAAGTGTCTTGTCATACGCTACAATCGCTTCTTCATAATTTTTCAGTCTAAAATTTGAATTACCCCTAATTTCATAGGCTGCCGCAGAAGTTGCCTCAAAAGAGATTGCTTTGGTTACTGATTCTAATGCTTTACCATATTCCTTCTTTTCATATTCGGCATGTCCTAGATTATAATACG